>CATPAX010000112.1 GCA_955652215.1 uncultured Solirubrobacteraceae bacterium
AGTAACCCCGCTTCGTCCCAAACAGGAACGTGAGCAGGGGGTACTTCGTGAGCGGGGTGTTCTCGTCATAGATAAAGCCACTCTGCAGATAGCTGCGGACATGCTCGGCGTACTGATATGGAGTCTGCGCGCCGCGCAGGAGCGTCTGGGCGAGCTCGTACGCCGGACGGTAGGGGGACGAATCGATCACGGCCATCCCAGTGGGAAAGTTCGCGAGATCAACCGTGTTCAGCGGCACGTCGGAGGATCCGAACAGGGGAAAGACAACCTGCTGTTCTCCATCCTGGATGCTCGAGGTAACCGGCAGCGAAACGCTCACGTACTGCTGGAGCATGATCCTCGGGGGATATCGGAGCCCCGCATGAGCCAGCTGCCTTGGAGTGGGAGTCGGCGCGTAGACCGACACCCTGTAGCTGGTGCCCGGACCGAGCGGCGCCGTGTCAGTGAACGTTCCGGGGCTCGGGCCAGGGACCACGTACCCGGGCAGGTGCTGAGGCGACTGAGCTTCCCCGGCGACGATCACGTCGGAGGTATCGATGGCGCGAAACGTCACCTGCACCGTCTGGGTCCACCGATGCACTGCCCAGGGCGCGAGATAGCGCTCGAGGTCGGTTCCCGAGAAGTTCGCGCTCGCCCAACCCGTCCCGTTGAACTGGTCGAGATCTTCCGTCTTCCAGTACTCCGGCGTCGTCGCCTTGACCTCGAGCACGGTGTGCGCAGAGCGTGGCCACTGGCGGCCGATCGGTCCGTAGCCCTGTGACCAATTGAATCTGGCGACGTAGCCGGGACGCAGGGTGTTGCTAAGCGCGCGGTAGTTGATCCATGGCCGGTGGCTGTCGATCCGGGGCGCGATGAACATCCCCGCCGCGCCCGCCAGGGCACACAGTCCCACCAGCGCTGCGAGATCGTCGCGGCGTACACGCTCGCCCCAGACGAACGCGGCCAGCATCCCGAACAGCAGCAGGCCTTCCAGATATGGCAACGCAGGGGGCACCAGGGTGGCCGGCACCATTGCCAGCGCCACGAGCGGCAGCGCCGCTCCCGCTCGCCGCAGATCTCCCAGCACGCGCGGAGCGAAGGCAAGGAGCAGCGCCCCGTCGAGCAGCAGTACTGCCGCCCCGAGCAGGATCACCGTCTGGACCGACTGGTTGATGCCCGAGTACGGGATGAAGATCCCCGGCAGGGCCTGCAACCCCTGTCCAATCCAGTCGGCGGTCACCGCGATCCGAACGTGGACGATCCATCGCACAGGGATCCCGCATACCGCGAGCGCCGCCAGGATCGCGACACAGGCGATCACCGGCGCGAGTTGCTTTCGGTAGCGTCGCACCAGCGGGCCGAGCGCGACCAGCGCCAGCGCGATCCCGAGCAGACCAAGCAGCCGCGAGGTCGGCGCCGGCGTCAGCAGCTTGCCCCATTCGAGCACCCCGTAGCCCCCGAGCACGGCGAAGGTCGCCAGCCGCACCAGCGGACGGCTGCGCGGTTGCTCGCGTGGGGCGCTGCCGTCGCGCACGAGTGTCCGCAGAACCGCAGGTTGCGCGACCGTGCTCACGCTGCCCGCTCGTTCTCGAGCCCGCGGCGTCTCGCTCCGGTCAGCAGGAAGCCGCGACACCCGGCAACCTCGAACGCGGGCACCGAGCGCCTTTCGGGGTGCAGAGGGTGGGGAAGCACAAGGGTGATCACCAGATGCGGATTCGAGGTGAGCACGAGCGGCAGTCGAGCGAGCGGCTGGGCGGCAACGTAGAGGATGCCTCCCAACCCAGAAAGGTGACCAAGGGCCGGAGCACTCACCCCGGGCCCTCCCTGGACGACAGCCAGTCGGGCGTGGACACCCGGCCAAGCACCCAGGTGCCGGTCGATCTCGATCGGGCGGCGCTCGCCGGGGAGCAGCACGCCACACCCTCCCTGTCGTCCCAGCTCGAGCGCAAGCGACGCGGCGGCGCGGACCGCGGCGTCGAGCTGCGGTGAGCCGAGCTTGCAGCGGGCGTCGAGTACGACGACGGGACGCGTGTCGCTGTCGGCCTGAAAGCGCCGCTCCAGGAGTCCGGCGCCGCGAGCCAACGCCGGCCAGTGAATCCGGGTGGCGGGCGCCCCTGGGCGATACGGGCGCAGGCCGTCGGGCTGAGAGGCGGGCGCCGCGTCGACGGCGGCGTGGCGGAACGAGCGATCGATGCGCCAGCCACCCCGGTTGCTCCAACGCACCGGCTCGGTGCGCGGCAGGACGAGCAGCTCGTGCGTCGGGCTGTCCCCTGCCTTCGTGACCACGGCGAGCTCGAGCGGGTCCTTTACCCGCAACGATGGTGGGGCCAGCTGCTTGCGGCCCCGGCGTTCGAAATGGGCGACCACGTGGATATGCGCGCGTCGGCCGCTGCTGATAGGCCCGAGCACGCCGGCCACCGGCACCCACGCGCGGGTGAATGGATCGAGTACCTCGGCGCCCGGGAGACCGAGGCCACCGCAGGTGATCTCGATCGTGGCGTCGACCGCTTCGCCCTCGATCGCGGTGGCCACATGGAGGCGGCGCTGCACCCGGCCGCCTCGAGCGGCCATCCAGATCCAGGCGGGCACCCCTCCCCCGAGCACGATCATCGCGGCGCCGGGCACGAACAGCGGCGAGGCATCGAACACGAACGCCGCCAGCGTCAGCATCGCGCCTCCCAACGCCACGGTGACTGCCGGCTTCACGTCACCGAGCGCGGACGCTCGAGACGGCGTCGCCGATCACCTCCCTGGCCGCGCCACGCGACGTGTCCGGCGCGAGCACCAAGCGGTGCGTGAGAACCGGCTCGGCAAGCGCCTGGACGTCGTCGGGGAGCGCGTGATCACGGCCCTGGATCATTGCGTGGGCCTTAGCGGCGCGCAGCAGCATCAAGCCCGCCCGGGGGCTCGCCCCAAGGTCGACGCGGGGATCCTCACGGGTACGCCACAGCAAGCGGACCACGTAGTCGCGAAGGGCCTGAGAAGCCTGCACCCGGGCGGCCGCATCCTGGGCAGCGAGGACCTCCGCCGCGGTCGCGATCGGGGTCAGCGAGAGCACCCGATCGCCAGCCTCGTGGTCTGAGAGCATGCTCGCCTCTGCGCCCGGCGAGGGATATCCAAGCGAGAGCCTCACCATGAAGCGGTCGACCTGTGCCTCCGGCAGTGGATAGGTCCCCTCGTACTCGATCGGGTTCTGAGTCGCGAGCACCAGGAACGGACGGGCCAGCTCATGGGTCTGGACGTCGACCGTTACCGAGCGCTCCTGCATGCATTCGAGCAGGCCGGACTGGGTCTTCGGCGAGGCACGGTTGATCTCGTCGACCAGCACGATGTTCGCGAACACCGGCCCGGGACGAAACTCGAACCGGTGGGCGCGCTCGTCGTAGACGTTGACCCCGACCACGTCAGCGGGGAGCAGGTCCGACGTGCATTGCACGCGGGCGAACTGACAGTCGATCGAGCGCGCGATCGCCCTGGCGAGGGCCGTCTTTCCCACTCCCGGGTAGTCCTCGATCAGGATGTGACCCTCGGCGAGCAGCGCAACGATCACGTGATCGAGCGTGCGCTCCCTGATCTGCACGGCACGCGAGACGTTGTCTGCCAACCGCCGCGTGAAGGCCGCGACGGCCTCAGACTCGTGCGGCGCTACGGGCGTCTGCTCCGGCTCCATTTCCTCTCTCCCGCGAATACCCGCCGAGATGCTCGATCTCATCGAGCACAGCTCGGGCGACTTGACCCTTACTGGCGCGCGGCACCTGCCGCTGCCCGGACGAAGCGATAATCGTAACCTCGTTCTGCAGCGCATCGAACCCTATGTCCGAGCGCGAGATGTCATTGACGACGATGATGTCGAGCCCCTTGCGCTCGAGCTTCTCAATTCCGAAGCTCACCGCGTGCTGTCCATGCTCGGCCGCGAACCCAACTAGAACCTGCCCGGAACGGCGAGACCGGGCCAAGGTGGCAAGCACGTCGGTGGTCGGCTGGAGGTCGAGCGAAGGGACTCCCTGGTCCTTCTTCAGCTTGTGCTCACTGGCCTGCGCCGGCCTGAAATCGGCGACTGCCGCAGCCATCAACAGGACCTCGCAGGATTCGAACTCGCGCTCGCACACGGTGGCCAGCTCGGCCGCGGTCTCGACCTCGAGGATCCGAGCCCCGGACGGGCCCGGCAGCGAGACGTTCGCGGCGACGACGGTCACCTCGGCCCCGCGCCGGAGGGCGTCGCGGGCGAGGGCGTACCCCATCCTGCCGGACGAGCGGTTGCCGATGTAGCGCACGATGTCGATTGGCTCTCTGGTCCCGCCGGCCGTGACCAGGACCCGCACGCCGCTCCAAGTGCGCGTGGCCAGCAGAGCCTCCCACGCGGCGAGCAGCTCGGCAGGCTCGGCGAGCCGGCCGATGCCGCGTTCTCCGTAGGAGGCGAGGTCTCCTTCGCCAGGCGGGACGATCGTGAAGCCACGATCAGCCAGCAGGCGCAGGTTCGTCTGGGTTGCCTCGCTGACATACATCCGGTGGTTCATCGCGGGAGCGACCGCGATCGGGCACGGAGCTGCAAGTGCCGCGGTGCTCAGCAGATTGTCGGCGTGACCGTGCGCGAGCTTGGCCAGCGTGTTCGCGCTGGCAGGCGCGATCATGTACGCGTCCGCGTGCTCGACCAGCGCCAGATGACTGATGGGTGATCGCTCCGGGGCCGGATCGCCCGGATAGGCCCCGCGAGCGGGGTCGGGATCGAATTCGCTCACCAGCACGGGCGCGCCAGTGATCGCCTCGAACGATGCCCTGCCGACGAACCGCTCGCTGGTCGGTGTCTGGATCACGCGCACGGCGTGACCGGCGGTGACTGCGAGGCGCGCCGTCTCTAGCGCCTTGTACGCAGCGACTGCACCGCTGACGCCAAGGAGCAACCGGCCCACGGAGCGCGGCCTACCTGTAGTGGTACTTCAGCTTGCCCTGAGCCACTTCCTCGAGGGCGATCGTCAGATAGTTCTTCGACCGGGTATCGACCATCGGGGGAGGGAATTCGTCAAACGTCCCCTCGCCGAGGTTGTGGTAGTAGGAGTTGATCTGGCGCGCGCGCTTGGCGGCGACGATCACGCTCGCGTAGTCGGAGTCGACGTGCTCGAGCAGCTTGTCAATGCGGGGAGAGATCACAGTTTCAGTCCGTTCCTCGGAAGCGCAACACAGGTTAGCGGGCGCCGCCGCCTTCCCTACCCACCAGCTTCCCCATGACGATCGTCGTCAGCTCCTCTATAGCCCGGTCGATCTCGTCGTTGACGATCACGTGGCCGAACTCAGGTTGGGCCTGCAGCTCGATCGCGGCAGTCGCCAGCCGCTGCTCCATCGCCTCAGCGCTGTCGGTTCCACGCCGCTCCAGGCGCTCGCGTAAAGCCTCCGGCGAAGGCGGCGCGATAAACACTGCGACGGCTCCGGGCAGCGCCTCGCGGACCTGCCGAGCGCCTTGAACTTCGATCTCGAGGACGACCGGGACGCCGCGGGGGAGCCTCTGCTCGACCTCCGATCGCAGCGTTCCGTAGCGATTACCCGAGTAGGTAGCGTGCTCGAGGAAGCCGCCAGAGCGGACTTGCTCCTCGAACTGCTCCGGGGTCAGGAAGTGGTAGTCGACGCCATCGCGCTCACCGCTGCGCGCGGAACGGGTGGTTGCCGAGACGGACAGTTCGAGTCGCGGAACTCGCTCGAGCAGTCCCCGGATCAGCGTCCCCTTGCCGACACCGGAGGGTCCGGTTATCACGAACACCGCGTCTGAGCCCCCCTTGGTCATCGTCCTGCGCCCTATTGTGGAAGGGCGAGCGGCGGCGCTGAATTCAGCGCCGCCGCATTAGCGTGACCAGCTCGCGCCTCTGACGCTCGGAGAGTCCCCCGATCGTCTTGCTCGGGGAGATCCTGCACTGAGACAGAATCTTGTTGACTTTGACCCGACCGTACTTCGGGACGGCGAGCAGCAGATCGAAGACCTTGGCGGTCTCGAGATACTCAGGAGGCTCCAGCAGCAACTCGTGGATCGGCTGGCGCCCTGCCTTGAGGTCGCGCTTCAACTTCGCCCGGCGGCTGCGAACATCGTTTGCTCGAGCAAGCGCCTCCATGCGTTGAACGAGCGAGCGTTCGGGCGCAGCCATGGGTTTAGGGAGCGTTTCGCTGACCGGCGGCATGGGCGGCGACTATACATCTTGCGGCCGGGCGATCAAGCTAAATCCCGGTAATTCGGCTCGACCTCAAGCTGAGGTGGAGCATTGTCGAGGATGGTTGGGGGAATCCCCAATGTTTGCAGGCGCTTTTGGGATTCAAGCCTGGGAAGGGCCGTGGATGAGCGGCGCACCCGCCGGCGTCCTCGGAAACTCGCTATCTGCGAGAAGCTCCAGAGTTTCGAGCGCGATGCGCCGTCCTGCCGCCGGATCACGAAAGCTCTCGGTCCCGACCGCCACGACGCTCGCGCCAGCTCTGATCAGATCGAGCGCGTCCGCGCCACGCGCGACACCGCCCATCCCGACGATCGGGATCTCGACCGCCTGGGCGACCGCGTAAACCTGGGCGAGCGCCACGGCTCGGATCGCCGAGCCGGACACCCCGCCCGTCACTGCGCCGAGCCAGGGGCGGCCGGTCCGGGGATCAAGCGCCATCCCGCGTAGGGTGTTGACCAGCGAGAGCGCGCTGGCGCCGGACTGCTGGGCGGCCCGGGCGACCGCCGGCACGTCGGCGGCATTCGGAGTCAGCTTGACGATCAGCGGCTTGTCAGTGAGCGGACGCACGAGCGCGAGCAGCGAGGACAGCTCGGCCGGGTCCGCGCCGATCTCGAGGCCGGTGCTGACGTTCGGACACGAGACGTTGAGCTCGAGCGCCGCGACCTCATCGCGCTCTGCGACCGCGCTGACCAGCTCTACGAACTCCTCGCGGCTGAAGCCCATGACGTTGACGATCAGCGGCACCGGCAGCATCGCGAGCTGCGGGAGGTCCTCGGCCAGATAGCCGTCGAGTCCCTTGTTTGGAAGCCCGATCGAGTTGATCAGCCCGCCGGGGACCTCCCACAGCCGCGGCGGCGGGTTGCCCTGTCGGGGCGCCAGCGTGACGGTCTTAGATACGAACGCCGAGAACGGGAACCGCTCGATCAGCTCCTCGCCAAAGACACGCTGGGCGGCGATCGCGTCGAACGTGCCGGACGCGTTGATGATCGGCCCGGAGAGCTCGATGCCGCAGAGCTCGAAGGTCAACGTTCTGCCCCCGCCACCGCGGCGGTCTCGAGCATCCCGGCGTCGAGCACAGGTCCGTCCACGCACAGTCGCACATAGCCTCTGCGGGTAGGCACGACACACCCGAAGCAGGCGCCGAACCCGCACGCCATCCCAGATTCAAGCGCGAGCTGAGCGATGACCCCGCGGGCCTGACACAGCGACCTGACCGACTCGAGCATCGCCGGGGGGCCGCACGCATAGACCACGAAGGCAGGGTCGTCTGCGAACTCGCTCTCGAGCAGATCGGTCACCAGTCCGTGGTAGCCGACGCTGCCGTCGTCCGTGGCCACTCGCGGGTGGCGCATGAGGGCCGCACCGCGGGCACGCCCGGCGTCGCGGAACCCGAGCAGCGCCCGGGCGTTACGGAGCTCATCCTGGAGGATCGCCAGGGGCGCGATCCCTACCCCACCGCCGACGAGCAGCGCTTCCTGGCCGGGACCTGGCGGCCGGAAGCCGTTGCCGAGCGGACCGACAAGCGCCAGCTCCTCCCCCGGCCGGAGCTCACAGAGACGGCGGGTCCCCGGGCCCACATCCTCCATCAGGAAGTGAAGCTCAGAGCTGGCGGCGGGCGCTCGCAACACAGAAAACGCCCGCGGCAAGAACGGACGCTCGGACTCTCCTCCGCCCCACCGCCCAGCGGTAGCGAGCATGTAGAACTGCCCCGCGCGCGGTCTCGGTCCCGCTAGATCCGAGCAGGCGAGCACCACGTAGGGCCCGTGCTGCTCGTGGGAGACCACGGGAACGCTCCGACGCCCGAAGGGCGCCGTCACGCGCCCTTCGGCGTTCACGCGTGCAGCTCCTGGAGCGAGAGCACCGGAGCGTCGCCGCGCCGCGCTGCGGCAATCGCCCGGGCGGCCGCGATCGCCCCCGCCATCGTGGTCACACAGGGAATCCCCCGCGCGACCGCCGCGGTGCGGATCTCATAGCCGTCGGTGCGAGCCCCGGTTCCGACCGGGGTGTTTATGACCAGGTCGACCTCACCACGCTCGATCCAGTCGACGACATGCGGCGACCCCTCGCCGATCTTGTTGATCGGCAGGGCAGGGATGCCCATTCTGCGGATCGCTCGGGCCGTTCCAGCGGTCGCGATGATCCGAAAGCCGAGGTCCTGGAGCACCGTCGCGACGCCGGTGGCCGCGGGCTTGTCGCGGTCCGCAACGGTGATGAAGGCCGTGCCACCATCGGGCAACCCCGCCCCGGCGGCCGCCTGAGCCTTGGCGAACGCGGTGGGGAAGTCGTGGGCGATGCCCATCACCTCGCCGGTCGATCGCATCTCGGGCCCGAGCAGCGAGTCGGACCCGCTGAAGCGGTCGAACGGGAGCACCGCCTCCTTGACGCATACGTGGCCGTTGGTCGGATTCGCGGGCAGGGCCAGTTCGGCGAGTCGCTCGCCCAGCATGATCCGACAGGCGAGCTTCGCGACGGGCATCCCGATCGCCTTCGAGACGAACGGCACGGTCCGCGACGCCCGCGGGTTGGCCTCGATCACATACAGCTCCTCCCCGTAGATCGCGAACTGCACGTTGAGGAGCCCCACCACATGCAGGGCCCGTGC
>CATPAX010000113.1 GCA_955652215.1 uncultured Solirubrobacteraceae bacterium
GCAGGTAATCGAGCTCACCCCACTCGACGTCCTCGAGGAACTGCTGGAGGGCCTTATGCAGCATCGGCCCGCGCCCCACGACAGCCGCATCCTCCTCCACGAAGAAGCCGCTCGACATCACCGGGATCCCGTCGTAGGCCGGAAGCGGCACGATCTTCCGGTCGGCGTTGACCTTCGGGCGCTGGGCTCCGACCCCGAGCATGCGAGGCTGCGAATAGCCCCACACATCCGCATCGAGCACTCCGACCGTGTTGCCCTCGACGACCAGCGCGGCCGCAAGGTTCGCCGTCACGCTCGACTTACCTACGCCGCCCTTCCCCGACCCGATGCAGATCACGTTCCGCACCTGTGCCAGAGCTCCCTCGGGCAGCGAGGAGCGGCCGAGCTTGCCTCCGAGGGCTGCTTTCTCCGAGTCGGAGAGGACATCGAAGCTGACGTTGACCGCGGCGACCCCATCGAGGTCGCGAACCGCGTTGGCGACTCCGGTCTGGAAATGACCGCGGATCGGGCATCCCGGGGTGGTGAGGGAGACCATCACGTCGACGACGCCGTTCTCGTGAATCTCGACTGCCCGGACCATCTCAAGCTCGACGATGTCTCGCCGGAGCTCCGGATCGATCACCGCGCGAAGCGCGTCCATTATCTGATCGCGAGTGGGCATCGCTTCATTGTAGGCAGGCCGCGATCCGCCCTTGCAGACCAACCGGGGCGACACTTTCGTGACGCCCCGGCGGTTGAGGGAGGAGATGGTGCTGCGTTCACCGGCGGTATGAGGCCGGCGAACCTGTCCCGCTGCCGGCGTTCTCCTCGCTCGCCGCGCGGGGGAAGTCGTTAGCTCAGCGAACCGGGATCCGACCGTGAGCGTTGCCGACGAGCTTGCCGACCCGTTGGGACTGCTTCTCGAGGTCGCGGCGAACCGCGCGCACCTCGCGCTCCAAGCGGCTGGTCCGCTCGCGGACCGCTCGCTCGAGCCGCGACCGGCGATCGCGCAGATCGCGCTCGATCCGCGTCCGGGTCTCACCCATCTGATTCTCGACACTCGTACGGGCGGTGGCACCGCGCCGCTCGTAGCGCCGGAGCTCGCGGCCCAGAGCGCCGGGATTCCGGTACCTGCTCGAAAAGACCTTGACGGTCGAGATCAGGCTGTCGCGCGCGGCCAGACCAGCTCCGACCTGGACGAGGAGCGCTCGCGCGGCCAGGTTCTGTACCTGGGCGACCGGAGTCAGCGGTTGGGTCGAATTGGCACTGGTCGTGCTCGCCCTTGATGCCTTGCTCGCGGTGCTGCGCGATCCAGATGTGCGGGATGTCTGGCTCGCAGAGGGGCGGGATGCCTTGCTCGCCGCGCTGCCAGAGCCGGAGGTGCGAGAAGCCTTGCTTGCCGTGGTGCGTGGCTCGGTCATCTTGGTGCTGGCGCGCCGAGATGTGTCGGGTGTGCGGTTAGTGGCCATTCCTTGCTTTCTCTCCGTGAAGCCCGGGACAGGGCCTCGATTCTCAATCGAACGTGTGTTGGGCTCGACCTGGTCGAACATGTGTTTGTAACCCACGAGTCTAGCCGCGTTACACCACGTCGACAACTTCCGACCCGTTGGCTCTCGCGGTCGCTCAGGCCGGGTACGCCGGTCGGGCCGGCACCCTCTCGCCGTCGGTCAGGCCGGCACGCCGGGGCCCCCGGCACCGTCACCGTCCGCCAGCGCGGGCAATGTCCGCGCGATCCAGGCGGCCGAGTCCCGAAGCTCCTCGAGCGTCGGCAGCGCCTCTGGCCCGGAGAAGACGTGATGAAGCGCAGCCACCCCGCGCTCGGCAACGACTGCGTCGCAGAACTTCTTTCCCTGCTCGTACTGGCGGAGCTTCAGGTCAAGGCCGAGCAGTCTCGCCATCAAGCGCGACAGTCCGGATTGAGAGCGCCGGCGGCGATCGAGCGCGTCGCGCAGCTCCGGGAGCGACGGGATCAAGTCGGGCGCCACAGCATCCATCACATGCTCCGCGTGGCCCTCGATCACAGCCATTACGGCCTGGATTCGGTCGAGCGTGGCGCGCTCGGCATGGGTCGTGACGATCGTGATCAGGTCGCCCTCCCGGAGCGACTTCATCACGTTGCGAATCTCGTCGCCCGTCGGGATACGGACACGCCGCGGAGCCTCGAAGCGCAGCTCGGCGCTGCGCAGGAGCTCCCGTACGAGGGCGGCAAGGTAGGAATGCAGCCACGGGACGCCCGCGAACTGGATCGCATGGGTCACCTCGTGAAGGGCGACCCACGTCATGAACTCCTGCTCTTCGGCGCCAAACGCCTGGACCGCCTGACCGAGGTTCGGCATCACGAACAGCAGTCGTGGGGGGAGGTCCTCGACCGCCTCATCGAGCAGCACGAGCTCGTATTGCCCGAGGACTCGCTGTCCGAGATAACCAAGGACGACGCCCACTTCAGTGCTCAGCACGAAGCCGGCGCCGATCTGGATCGCGGGTCGCAGGGGGCCGAAGCTCTTCCCGCTGCTCTCCAGCACTGGATCGAGGAGCAATCGCATCGAAACAATGTTGCTCTTGACCCACTCCTGGCGACTGATCCCTTCCGGATCCGGCAGCGGCGACGAGGGGGTCAGCCCCGTATACGCGGTCACTCGGGCTTCCGACTCTCCGGCCAGGCTCCGCAGGTCAGTTTCGGGCGGCGGCGCATCCCCCGTGCCCGCGACGAAGGTCGCGATCCGCTCAGCGATGATCCAGTCGATCACGCCGGGATCCTCGCGAGCTGCTCGAGCGTTTCGGCGCTCCGGGCGGCGATGACGGGCGAGCTCGGCTCTGCGTCGAGCGGCGCCGCAAGCGGATCCGCACAGCTTGGGAAGTCAACGAAGCCGCCCGCCTCCCGGACGATGAGCTGGCCTGCGGCAGCATCTACCCCGCGAGCGCGACGAAGCGAAACCATTCCGTCGAATCTAGCCGCAGCAACTTGGCACAACGACGAGGCGATCGTCCCCAGCGCACGGAGCCGGTGCGCTGAGTCGACCAGGGCATCGATCGAAGCCGCCACCCACCGCGGATCAGCAGACTCGATTCCCAGCACCTCGAGCCGGCCATCACGTCCCCGGCGCTCCTCGAGCGAGGGATCGAGCGGCGCGCCGTCGAGCCATGCTCCCTCGCCTCGCCGAGCCCACCATTCCTCGCCGGGGCCGAAATCGTAGACATACGCAAACGCCACGTCAGCCATCGTCTCCCCGTCCGCCACCGCGATCGAAAGGGCATGGTGCGGGATGCCTCGCTTGGCGTTCAGCGAACCGTCGATCGGGTCGATGATCACCCGCACAGCGGGATCTCCGTAGTCGATCTCGCCCCGCTCCTCGGAGAGCGCAACGAATCTGTATCCCTCGCCACGCAGCCGCTCGAGCTCAGTCGTCACGAGCTTCTCGGCGCTACGGTCGATCACCAGCGTTCGGTCCCCGCCGCTTCCGCGAGTACCCGTCTCGACCGCCCGCTGCTCAGTGCTCGGCGTCTGCGCAAGCATCCGCGAGAGACCCTCTGCCGCTCGGCGGCAGAGTGAGAGCCAGTCCGCTTCGAGCGCCGAGCGAGTGGAGGTCATGCCGGACCTATCCTGTCAGAGTGGGTCCAGAGCCAGAATCCGTTCGCGAGCAGATGCTCGCTTCGGAGTGGACCTCCGACGGCGCACTGGTACAGGACGGCGCGCCGATCTCTCATGTTCGACTACTTCCCGCTCAGCGAGAAGCAGTCACTCACCCCGGACCCAAGCTGCTCGTACTGGGCGCCGCGGGGACCGGGAAAACCCGGGCGCTCGAGGCGCGTTTTCGCTGGCTCGTGGAGCACGGCTCCGCGCCGGAGCGGATTGCGCTGCTGGCTCCGTCACGCCCGCGCGCTGAGCTGCTGCGAGTGCGGATCGAGACGAGCCTCGAGCGCGCCTATGAAGAGCTTTTCATCCTGACGCCGCTCGAACTCGCCAGCTTGGTGGTCAGTGCCGGCAGCACTGGACTCGAGACGCCAGAGTCGCTCCTGGAGGCAGGAGACCGACTCGCGATGCTGAGTGAGCGGATCGACGAGCTATCGCTCGAGCGACATGATTTCGGCGGTAGAGCGAACGCCCTGCTCGGCGGCTTCATCCGGCGGATCGATCGGCTCAAGGCCGAGCTTATTGGCGCGGATGCCTACGTCCGGTGGGCCGCGCGACTGATCGATCTCGGCGCCGATCCATCCGAGGCCGGCCTCGAGCGCGAGTTTGCCGAGGTCTACAAGACACACGAGCGGATGCTCACCGAGGCAGGCGCCCGGGACGCCGGTGATGTGATCATGGACGCGCTCAGGCTCGTGCGAGGGCAACCTCGGCTCTCCAGCCGCTTCGAGCACATCCTGATCGACGATGCCCAGGAGCTCGACCTCGCGCCCGCGACGCTCGTCCGCGAGCTGGCGGGCGCAGGCCTCACCGCTGCGGGGGACCCCCTCCAGGCCTTGCGGCGCTTCCGCGGAGCCGGGGGTGCAACCCTGCGTAGGTTCGAGGGTGGTGGCGCGCGGGTCGTCAAGCTGGACCGCAGCGTCCGCTGCTCGGATCGCGTTGTGCGGGCGGCGTGCTCGCTCGTCGGCATCGCGTGCGAGTCATCCGGCGCCGGTGGAGAGGTGGCGTTCTGGCGGTGCGCCAACGAGCGGGCCCAGGCACAGTCGGTGGCCGCCGATATCGAGCGCCTGATTGCCAACGATGGCCTCGAGCCAGGACGGATCGCCGTGATCGTCCCCGATGTCACGCGTGAAGGGCAGGCCGTCGGCGTGGCGCTCGAAGAGCGTGCAGTTCCCCACCGCGTGCTTGGCGAGGCGGCGTTCTTCCGCCGCGCCGAGATCCGGGACGTGCTGGCCTGGCTGCGGCTCCTGACCGACGCGTCGGACGCTGCAGCAGTAGTCCGCGCGTTGGCCCGCCCACCGATCGAGCTGCGCTCGGTCGACATCGCCCGCTGCACGCAGATCGCTCGCCGTCGCAAGCTTGACATGGTCGCGGCGCTGGCTGCAGCGACCGAATCGCCCCAGGTCCCTCCGGAGGCGCGGGAGCGCATCCGTGTATTCCTGAAGCTGTCCCGCGCTGGTGTCAGCACTATCGACACCACCCGCCCCGATCTGTACGTCCATCGCCTGATCGACATGCTCGGGCTACGACGCCAGCAGGTGTTCGCCGCCCAGGCTGATGTGGTGGAGCGGCTGCGTGCGCTTGCCCACCTGGGCGAGCTCGCATCGGCGTATGTGCGCAGATCGCCGAACGCGACTGCCCGTGAGTTCGCTCGCCAGCTCGCAGCGGTCGCCGATTTCGGGCTACGCGAGCAGGAGGAGCCTGACCTCTCGGGCGCGCGAGCGGTGCAGGTGCTGCCGTTCGAGGCCGCTGGAGCCCTCGAGGTCGATCAGGTCTATGTCCTTGGGTTGCACGCCCGCACCTCAATGCCCGTCCAGGAGCCGATTCCGGATCCCCTGCTGCACGAGGAGTTAGCCGCGGACGCCGACCTAGTGCGCGCGGAGCGTCTCAGCCAGGCGCTGTATGTCGCGATCAGCCGGGCCCGTGAGCGAGCGGTGCTCTGCTACCCAAGCGGTGGCGAGCGCGGGACTAAGATCGCTCCGTCGCCGCTCCTCGTGCGCGCAATGGAGGCGGTGCAGGGCGAGTGGGGGGACAAGCAGGAGGAGCTGTTCGGTCCCGCGGAAACGCTTCACTCGACCTATCGCCTGGTCCGCGACGAGCTGCTCGAGGGGACCATGCGGGCCGGGGGCCGGCTTGGGGAGCTCCGATTCGACACGGATCTCGACGTATCGCACGCGGTCGTCCGCTACCTCGAGCTGCTGAAGCTTGCGGCGCTGATCGCGCGACCGGACGGACAGAGCGTGGCTGAGGGGCTCCGGGACGTCAATGCCCGCATCCTCCAAGCCGTAACGGCCGAGCAGCGGGACATATTCCTTACCTCGACGCTCGACGACTACCTGCTTGATGCCGAGCGTGATGCCCGCCGCAGGCTGCAGGCGCTGGCCGCGCGCGACGAGCCGTCGCTGGAACAGTTTCTGCCCAGGCGCGGGGAAGGTGTCGTCCTATCCGCCTCGGATATCGACACCTACCGGACCTGCCCGCTCAAGTACAAGTTCGCGAGGGTCTTCCGCATTCCGCAGGAGCCGACGGTTCACCAGCGCTTCGGGATCCTCCTGCACCAGGTGCTCGAGCGTTATCACGCTGGCGAGCAACCGGCGGGCAAGCTTCCCGAGCTGCTCGGGCTCCTAGAGACTGGCTGGCGTCGCGGCGGCTTCGGCGACTCAGAGGAGGAGCGCCAGCTGCGCGGCAAGGCTGCGGCGGCGTTGACTCGCTACCACGAGCGCTTCCAGTTTGAGGCGGCCGAGCCGCTGTGGTTCGAGCGGGCGTTCAGCTTCAAGCTCGGCCCCCATGTACTGCGGGGGCGAGTGGACCGTGTCGATCGCCTCCCTGGAGGCGAGTATGAGCTGATTGACTATAAGACCGGGCGCCCGAAGAGCAGTGCGCAGCTGGCCGACGATGTGCAGCTCTCGCTGTATGCGGTGGGCGCGCGCGAGGCGTGGAGCCTCGACGCATCTCAGCAGGCTTACTACTACCTCCTGGATGACGA
>CATPAX010000114.1 GCA_955652215.1 uncultured Solirubrobacteraceae bacterium
ACCCGGATCGTCCAGCCCTCGGGGTATTCCGAGTTGACGGCAACGAAGTTCGACCGGCCCTCGATGCGCTCCGTCGTGGCGGGCCATTCCACGACGACGTCATCTTCGAGAAGGTCACGCACCCCGCGCCAGTCCCGAGCCTGAATCCGGCTCCACAACGTCTCGATAACTGCCTTCGGCTCCAAGGCCGCCTCCTCGCACGAAGCGCGCGTCTCCGCCGCGATCGGAAATCCAGACTGGAAAGCTAGCTGGCGTGCATTGCGGTTGTCGGGCTGCGGGCGCTGAAGTCGGTGTTACCGCGAGACGCACAGCTAGCTGACCGGAGGGTCACATGTCAGGAGATCATCCGCTGCTCGAGCGCAAGCTTCGTAAGAGCGGGAAGAGCGCAATGGACAGTGGTGTCATACGAACAAACCAAGTCTGGCCCGATGGTCTATGGCGCGCCAGCCGGGCGAGCGAGACGTCTCGCACAGGCTTCCGCGAGAGGCGAAGTCCCGGCGAGGACGGCCGCGATGGAGGAATGAGGCGCGCCGCAGCAGCCGATCCCTAGGGA
Organism: uncultured Solirubrobacteraceae bacterium; assembly: GCA_955652215.1. The sequence goes on from CATPAX010000114.1 coordinate 554, forward strand.
TTCCGCAGGCTGATGCGAGAGCTGGGGCCGGCGGCATTCGGCGCACCGAGTCCGGCGGCTACGCCCTCGGATGTCGTTGCGCCCAGCTCGCAAGACCCCCTTGAGCCCCTGTCGAAGCTCGCTGACCTCCGCGATCGTGGCGCGCTCTCGGGCGCAGAGTTCGAGGCAGAGAAGAAGAAGCTGCTGGGCGATTGACGGCTGGTAGCTGGGGCGGAGAGCTTTCCGACCCGACACCCCCATCCGCAAGTGTCAGGTGGGGCCGCAGGCACCCGTACGCGAGCGTGCCGCCGAGCGTCGGAATCCAGAACGCAATGGCGTGATAGACGAGCACCGCCGCGACAGCGTGTGTACCCGGCAGACCGTAGAGCGCCAGCGCGCCGACCAGGCCCGCGTCGAGCACTCCGACACCACCCGGAATCGGGACCGCGTTGGCGAGGTAGCCAACGAGGTACGCGACGACGAGCGGCGCGAGTGGCGGCGTGGTCCCGACCGCCACGAACACCGTCCAGAGGACGGCGATATCGAACAGCAGGTAGCCGAAGCCACCCAGTAGACGCCAGCTGGGTCGAGCGAGCGCCGCGCGAGCTGCCGGGATTCCGATGCTGATGTCCTCAAGCCAAGCCGTCCGAGGGTGACTGCGGGAGGCCTGGCGTGTGAACCGTGGCAGGCCGAGGGCGAGAATCGTGGCCGATACGACAGCCACGACCGGCAGGCCTGTGCGCAGCACGTCGTGTGGGCCACTCCCGATGCCGACCAGCAGCAGAGTGCTCGCACCTCCGAGTGCCAGCACGTTGAGGGCACTGGTCAAGAAGAACAGCCCGCTCGAGCGCTGCACGATCTCGCGCGTCGGGATCCCGACGAGGTGCAGCAGCCACCCGCCCACCGCCAGCGAGCCCACTCCGCCACCCGGCAGAAGTGCGCCCGAGCCCATCTGCGACCAGGCGAGTTCCCGCGCCGCCTGCTTCGGGACCTGGGGAAAGAACATGCGGAAGATGACCACGAAGCTGAAGCACGAGGCCAGCTCGAGGGCCACCGCAGCTGCCACGAGGACCGGACTCATCGCGCTCACCTCGCTCGCGACGGGCCGCAGACCGGGGACTGCGAGCACCACGGTCACTACGCCCAGCGCGAGCACCACGATCGTGAGCAGCCGCTTGAGAAGGACTCCGTGGTCAAGCGTCGGGGGCCGCCGCCGCTGGGCCGTCCGCCCAGACCGCTCGCCGCGGTGAATGACTGGTATGGCGCTTGTGCTCACTGTGTGCTTCGTCAAGCGTCGCAGTGCTCAGTGGGCGACCCCGCCGGCCGGGGGTCGAGCGAGCGCTCCGGCGATCAGCTCTGCGACGGACCAGCGCCGGAGCAGTCGCGGCCGATTGCCGCGCGACGACGAATCGCCGGCGGCGTCGGTCGGCTGGCTCACTCCTCCGCTTGCCTCATGGGTCGTAAGACTCCGCGTCCGCCGCTCGAGTGCACCGCGCACGGAGCTCTCGGGGGTGAAGGCACCAGAGCGAAATGTGGTCGCGTCTAGTTCTTTGTGCATCAGAGACTTTCTCCTAGATCTCGGTACGGGCGTTACGTCGTGCTGAAGGTCGACCGCCATCGGTCATGCCCCCTCTGCCCCGAGCGCGAGTTCGGCGCGTGCCTCGGCCTGCACGGTTCGGGCACGCGCGGCACCGTCGGTGGGAAGAATCAGTAGTGCGACTACCAGGCCTATTCCGAACAGTGCCGCCGCCCACTCGAATGCCGTCGTGTAGCCGTGGATCGATGCCACGCTGGCGAGGTGTGCAACGTGGAAGTGAACCGATGCGTAGCTGGCTGCCGCACTTGCGAAGATCGTGCTGAGGAGTGCCGTCCCGACCGAGCCGCCCACCTGCTGCGAGGTGTTGACCATCGCAGACGCGATCCCGGCGTCGCTGCTCTGCACTCCAAGTGTCGCGGTCGAGAACGCCGGCGCGAAGATCAACCCCATCGCCAGGCCGCTCAACATCAGCCCCGGCAACACGTGAGTGACATAGCCACCGCCCGCGGTCAGGCGTGATAGCAGGAGCATCGCCACCACTCCAAGCCCCATCCCAGTCGTGACGAGCGGCTTGGCGCCCGTGCGATGAAGCACCTGCGTCTGCACCGTCGTGGCGGTGAGGACGATCATCGCTGTCATCGGCAGGAATGCCAGGCCCGTCACGAGTGGCGAGAAGCCGAGGTTCTGCTGTAGGTAGTAGGTCAGGAACAGAAACACGGCGAAGATGGCCGAGCCCGCGAGCGCGATCGTCGCGTACGCTCCGCCGCGCGCCCGATCCCACACGATGTGCAGCGGCAGCAGAGGGTGCTCCACCCGCCGCTCGAGCACCACAAATCCGAGCAACAGCACTGCGCTGGCGGCGAGCGCGATGATCGTGATCGGGTCTGACCAGGAGCTGGTCTCCGCGTTCGAGAAGCCGTACACCAGCGCGAACAAGCCTCCTGAGGCAACCGCCACACCTGCGAGGTCGATTCGCGGGCGCTCAGACTGCCGCTCGTTGCGGAGCAGGCGCAGTGCCACGATCGCCGTCGGTATCGCGATCACCAAGTTGACGTAGAGGCTCCAGCGCCACGACAGCGCCTGAGTCAGGACGCCACCGAGTAGCAAACCGAGCGAGGCGCCCCCAGCCGCGATCGCGCTGAATATGCCAAATGCCTTGGCTCGATCAGCAGCGCCCTGGAAGGTCACGGTCAACAGACCCAGCGCGGACGGAGCGAGCAGCGCGCCGAAGGCTCCTTGCAATGCCCGGGCGGCGACGAGCATCCCGAACGACTGCGCGAGCCCTCCGATCGCGGATGCAACCGAGAACCCGGCGAGTCCGCCAATCAGCGTCCACT
>CATPAX010000115.1 GCA_955652215.1 uncultured Solirubrobacteraceae bacterium
CGCAACGTGTCGACCAGCTTCGTAGTTGCGCTCTCCGCCGGCCCTGACTTCGAGATCGCATTGAAAAACGCGGTGGTCCCGGCCTGGTCGATCTGGATGGGCGTCACAGCGGCGACCCCGGCAGTGCTGGACACGTCCTTCTGGAGTGTGGTCAGGCGCGGATCGGTCGCCCGCGGGTCGCTCCCTGACGAGCTCGACGAGCTCGACGATCCCGACGCCGGCTGGGCCGGGGACCCAAGCGACACCGCGAGGATCAACGGACCGTTCACGCCCGGACCGAAGTACTTGGCAATCAGGTCGTAGGCACGACGTGCGGTAGTGCCGGTCGAGAGCGCGGCGGTGTCCTGCTGACCCAGGTTCAGCGAGAGCAAGGGGATCGCGAGCGGAATCAGGATCACCAGCGCCGCCAGTCCGGCAATGGCCGGCCGCTTGGCGATGTCGTTTGCCCATCTGGCCCACATTCCGGTCTTGGCGTGCTCCTCAGGATGGATGTTGCGGACCCGCAGCGCGTTGAGCCGCGGGCCGAGGATCGCGAGCACCGCGGGAAGAAGCGTGAGGGCTCCAAGCACAGCGACGACAACCGCGATCGCCGCCATCAGCCCCATCGTCGTCACGAGCGGGATACCCGCCACCGCAAGCGAGACGAGTGCGATCGTTACGGTGCCGCCGGCGAAGAACACTGCGCCTCCAGATGTCGCGGTCGCGCGCGCGACCGACTCATCCATCGGCAGGCCATCGTGCAGGCCCCTGAAGTGACGGGTGACGATGAACAGCGCGTAGTCGATCCCGACTCCCAAACCGATCATCGTGGCGAGCGTCGGTGCCACCGTCGGGACCGTGAGCACGTGGCCGAGGATGCGGATGATCGACAACGTCGCAAGCAGAGCGAAGATCGCGGTGATGATCGGCACGAGCATCGACACGACGGTGCCGAACGTCACGGTCAGGATGACCATCGCGGCGATGATCCCTACGAGCTCGCTTGACTCCGTCGATGGCTTTGAGACCTTCTGGCCGAGCTGGCCGCCGGCCTCGACTTCCAATCCTGCTGCCTGGGCCGGCTTGGCCGCCGCGTCAATGATCTTCTGGGCGTCCTCGACGGACAGCGAGCCGGGACTGACCTTCAGCCCGACGGTCAGGTACCCGGTCGTCTGGTCCTTGCTGAGTGACGAGGCGCCCTGCGAGGTGAGCGGATTGGTGACCGAGGCGACGTTCGGGGCCTTTGCGACATCTGCGGCAGCCGTGTTCACCGCGCTCGAGTACTTCGAGTCGGTCAGCTTGCCGCTCGGCGCGTGGAGAACGATCGGGCTTGTCCCATTGGCCTGAGTCGGGAACGACTTCGCCAGGGCGTTTGTCGCATGCTGGCTGTCGGTGCCGGGCAGCGACAAGTTGTCGTTGGTGTTGTCGCCAAGCCGATGCGAGAGGAGCGCCAGCGCGATCGCCAGAACGAGCCAGATGCCGAGCACCACATAGCGCCGCGCCACACAGAATCGGGCTAGCGAGTAGAGGATGCCGGTCACGGGGTCACCGCTGGTCCCGGCCTAAGCTGACGGGACGTTCCGTCCCTCATCCTCGCTCCTTAACCGTCGGGCGGTCGATCCCGCGCCGCAGCCTACCACCATGAACAATGCCGCTTCCGGGCCCCATCCAACGCCGTTCGCGGAAAGATTCGAGATATCATTTGCGATATCGCTCGCGATATCGCAGACCCTCCCGCCGACCTCCTGATGAAGGCCATCCGGACGCTTCCTGAAGACGAGCAGGACGCCGTGCTTACGTATCTCCTCGACCGGGCCCTAGTGCCCTCGGCGACTCCTTCGGTGCCTCTGGATCCGGCTGCGTTTCGCGGTCCGGGTCAGGTGGAATTTCGGCTTGGCGGCTCGCGGCCGGTGGTCTCGGCGTCGCCGGGATGGCATCACCTGCGCGCCACCCAGATCCTTCGCCGGCTCGGCGAAGAAGCTGGAGCGGCCGACATAGCGTTGGAAGCCGGCGTCGAGCTGGATGCGCTGAGGCTGGCACTCGGCGACGTCGCAAGGCGCTCGCCGGAATCGAGCCGCCGCGCTCGGCTGTTCTCCTTGCTCGCAGGTGGGCGGACCGTCGCGGAGGCGGCGAGCGAGCTTGGATTGAGCGATGAGGAGATCGCGGCGGAGCTCGCGCCCACCAAAGAGCTGATCGACGCGCTGTCCGCAACCGTGATGGCGCGAACCCTGCTGGACACGCCGCCCGAACGTCCGGGGCGGGGGCCGCTGCGGACGATGCCCGTGCGCTTTCCCGAGCAGCAATACGAGCGCCTGAAACACTGGTGCGAGGTTCACGAATTCCCTATGGCCGTGGTGGTTCGCGGCGTAGTCGAGCACTTCCTCGATCAACAGGAGCGGCGGGCCCCGTGATGCTGGGACGGGGGCCATCACCTAGATCATCCCGCGCGGGGTAGCGTTCGCGAATCGTGCCCTGGGTGCTTGCGGCAACCTCGCCGTTGGGCTCGCAACCGTCTTGCTGCACGCGAGCCAAGTGGCAGGGCTAACGCAAGGGTGGATCGGGCCATCGAATGTCGCCAGAGCGGGAGGGCGCTGACCGGGGGTAACGGTGGCCGGACGGGGTGTGCCTATTCTGTTGCGAGCCCTCGAGCTGTCCCGTCCAGCGCCTACGCTGGCAGTCTGATGGCTGACTTCATCACCCGGGCCCGTTCGCTCGCCCAGCTGATCGAGGTCAACCCGACCGACTCCTGGGTGGAGGAGGAGCTCGAAG
>CATPAX010000116.1 GCA_955652215.1 uncultured Solirubrobacteraceae bacterium
CGCGGCGGCGAACGACGTCGTCGCGTGAGCGCTCGGAAACGACAGGCGAGAGACCGTACCGGTCAGGGGCGGGAGTCCACGGATCTCTGGCCGGTGGCGGCGCACGGAGATCTTGACCGCGTAGTTGACCACGTAGGCAGCGCCGACGATCCGAAGGCCCCGCAGCCAGCCCGCGCGACGCTGTGCGTCGCCCGCGAGGATCGCTCCGGCGCAGCCGAGGACAAGCCAACAAGCGGCGTGCTCGCCGGTTCGCGAGTACTCGGCCACGATCCGCTCGACCGCCGGCGAGTGACCCCGCGTGCGGGCGAACTGCAGGAGTGCGAGGTCAGCCTGTTGGGGTGACACCGGCTGCAATCTACGGACCGTTGGCCCTGAGGCGCCCGCACGCCACACGCCAGGGGTACCGCAACTCGTGAGTCTGGCCTGGGTTACGGTCGCAAAGCCCCCGGCGTTGGGAGATGTGATTGCGCCGCTCGCTCGTACTGCTGTCGCTCGGACTGTTGTTAGCGTGCTGCTGGCTGGTGGCTGAGTTTGCCAATGCCGCGGCGAGCCCCGCGCCGGTCCCGCCGCAGCCGAAGTGTCCGGTGGCCAAGCACAAGGCACCGGCACATCCCACGGGCGTGACGTTGCATGCCACTCCTGACCCGGCCACGGCCGGCGACCGGGTGACTATCTACGGCCGTCTGCTCGGCGTGGCGCCGGGAGCGAGCAGCTGTGGCGTGACGGTCGTGATCTGGCGGATGTTCCCCGGCCAGCGCCGCTTCACGCCGACCGCCCGGGCGCGTACGAACGTCACGGGTCGCTACCGGCTGGTGCTGCCTGCCGGGACCGTGATGACCAACCGCGCCTGGTTCGCGACCTCTAAGGGGCTGACCAGCCGCACCGTTGACGAGACCGTGTACGCCCACATGACGTTCGTCTCGACGGCGACCTTCGCGGTCGCCGGGGACCGCGAGACGTTCAGCGGCCAGGTGGCCCCGTATCACGCGGGCCTGCGCGTGCTGATCGAGCGGCTGATCGGCCGCGGCTGGCGGATGATGGCGAAAGCCCGTCTGAATCGAGCGTCGAGCTTCTCGATCAGCTATCAGCTGAACAAGGCTGGCTCCGGCCCCTGGCGAGCCGTGCTTCCGGCGAGCACGGAGAATATCCAGTCCCAGTCCCCGGCCGTCAAGATCGACGTGGCGCCGGCTACGGGAATCCACGTGATCCGCCACGTGGTGGTGATCATGCAGGAGAACCGCTCGTTTGACAGCTACTTCGGCACGTATCCGGGCGCCGATGGAATTCCGTCCGGTGTCTGCGTCGCCGATCCGGTCAACGGCGGATGTGTTGCGCCCTATCACGACTCCGCGGACCTGAACTACGGTGGCCCCCACGGCGTCGCGGCGGCTGCAGCGGACATCAACGGCGGTGCGATGGATGGGTTCATCGGCCAGGCAGAGAAGGGGATCGGCTGCTCGAGCACCAACCCGGCCTGCAGCCCCTGTCAGCAATCGCCATCCCCGGGCTCAGCCTGCGTGGACGTGATGGGCTACCACGACGCCCGCGAGATCCCGAACTATTGGAACTACGCACAGAACTTCGTCCTTCAAGACCATATGTTCGAGCCCAACTCCTCCTGGAGCCTGCCTCAGCACCTGTACATGGTCTCCGAATGGTCGGCGAACTGCGCAAATCCGCTCGACCCGTTCTCCTGTAAGAACGCGCTTCAGGGGCCCAATTCCGACTTCACCGCCGCCGGAGTCGGCGCGCCCAACGACGGGCAGCTGCACTACGCGTGGACCGACATGACGTGGCTGCTGCACGGCCAGAATGTGAGCTGGGGTTACTACGTGCTGAAGGGCACCGAACCCGACTGCCAGGTGGACAGTTCGATGAGCTGCGCGCCTGTCCAGCAGCGACCCCAGACGCCGGGAATCTGGAATCCACTTCCGTCATTCACCGACGTCACCCAGGACGGTCAGACGGGCAACATCCAGACCCTCTCGAACTTCTTCACTGCGGCGAAGGCCGGAACGCTGCCAGCCGTATCGTGGATCGACCCGAACGGCACCGTATCTGAGCACCCGCCTGCCCTGGTCAGCAGTGGTCAGACCTACGTGACCGGTCTGATCAACGCGATCATGCAGAGCCCCGATTGGAACAGCACCGCGATCTTCCTCTCGTGGGATGACTGGGGGGGTTTCTACGACCACGTCACTCCGCCGAGCGTCGATCGCAACGGGTACGGCCTGCGCGTCCCCGGACTGGTGATCAGCCCGTACGCCAAGCAGGGGTTGATCGATCACCAGATCCTGAGCCACGACGCCTATAACAAGTTCATCGAGCAGGACTTCCTCGGCGGCCAGGCGCTGAACCCCGCCACCGATGGCCGTCCCGACCCGCGTCTCGGCGTTCGGGAAACCAACCCGCTCCTCGGGGACCTGACCGCGGACTTCAACTTCGGGCAGGCTCCGCGGGCACCGGTGATCCTTCCGGTCCATCCGCCGCCGGGCCCGGCATCGAACCCGCCCTGATCAGTCCTTCTTCGACGCCTGGCGCGGCTCGACGAACGGCTCGTGGTCGGCCGGCCTGCCCGCTTCGAGCTCACGCCCGCGGTAGAGCTCGTTGTTCAACTCGACCCCAAACAGGATCGCCACGTTCGAGATCCACAGCCAGACGAGGAAGATGATGATCCCTGCGAGCGTGCCGTAGGTCTTGTTGTAAGACGAGAAGTTCGCGACGTACAGA
>CATPAX010000117.1 GCA_955652215.1 uncultured Solirubrobacteraceae bacterium
CGGCGACGCGCCCCGGTGAAGCTCCACGGCTCGCGATCACCCGGGCGTCAGACGGGTTGCCAGCTTCCATAACGCGACCGGGCCCGGCAAGTAGTTCAGCACAGCGCGCCGCGCATCAGTGCTCCGGCGAATCACCACCAAACGTCGTGGTGCTCCATGACCCCATATCCCTCGGCAAGCACGGGACCATCCGGCAGCATGCCCGAGAAGGTCCCGAAGGGCTGGTGATACCTGCTTCGTGCGAGGAGGAGGTTCTCGCTGCGCTCGCGCGCGGCCTCTGCCTCGAAGCGCAGAGTGTCGACGGCCGAAAGATCGTCCGCAAACCTGCACGGCCCCACCTCCATCGACTCACCGTCGATCCAAACCGTGCGCTCGCTGTCACGCGGAGGATCGTTGATGCCGGTAACGAGGTTCCAAGCGACAGGCCGCTCGTCTACCGCGATCCCGACGCCGGCCGACCAGCGCCAGCTCGTGTGGCGCGGGTAGTACGCGGCGGTGTCGTCGACCACCGCACGGGCCACGAACCGGCGCCTGCGCGCGCTTAGCTCGAACGATCCGCTCGCCGCGATGCCACCCTGCTTGCGGGTCCAGGCGTAGTTACCAGCGCTCGGGCACACCGTTTCGATGCCGTCCGTCTCCTCGAGCGCGAGATCGAGTCCCAGGCTAGGGTCGCGAATACGCACGCTTCCGCGGCTCAGCCGCACGCCGCAGCTCCCGAGCGCAGTGCGCTCATACAGGCGTCCTTCGGCTCGGTCCCAGAGCGCCCAGAACGACTGGCGAACCGGTCCGATCCGGACGGATGCGATGCAGACCATCACCTCCGCGCCGTAGACGCCCACGTAGCGCCACGCCTGCAGCGGGCGCAGGCCGCGGTGGGATGGCATGGGCCCTGGCGGAAGATCTAACGACGCCAGGGCGGGCGGTCGCTCGGCGCCAAACGCCCCGCGGTACGCCATGAGCATTGGTCGCGTGTCGATAGACCTTTCCGGAGAGGCGCCGCATCGCGAAATGACGGCCGGCTGGCTCCGATCCTTTCAGTTCCTGGCGAGTCTGGGGGAAGGACCTCTGCGCCACCGGTCCTCGCGTGCGGTGGAATCACCGCTGCTGCGCGGTATTCTGACTGACCGGTCAATCGGAACGCCACTACGAGGGAGAGGCACATGCGTGCGGGCGTCGTCCAGCTCAACTCTACAGAGGACGTCGATCGAAACCTCGAGGCCGCCGACAGGCTAGTTCGCGAGGCGGCGGGTCAGGGCGCAGAAGTCGTGGTACTGCCCGAGAAGTGGAGCGTCCTGGCCACGCCGGAGCAGATGGCGGCGCAGGCGCAGCCACTCGATGGCCAGTGCATCACCTGGGCGCGCTCAGCCGCACGGGAGCTTGGGATCGACCTGGTCGCAGGCTCAATCGTCGAGCATGTTCCGGGCCGGGCGAAGAGCTCGAACACCAGCGTGCACGTCGGCCCCGACGGCGAGATCCGCGCGATCTACCGGAAGATCCACATGTTCGACGTCGAGGTCGACGGCGACGTGTACGCGGAGTCCGCGCGCGAGCAGCCTGGCGACGTCGCTGTCGTCTCCGAGCTCGCCGGAGGTGCCTCCCTCGGGATGACGATCTGCTACGACCTTCGGTTCCCGGAGCTCTACCAGGCGCTGTCCGCGGCCGGCGCACAGGTGATCACGGTGCCGGCTGCGTTCACGCTCGCCACCACGCGCGATCACTGGGAGGTTCTGCTCCGTGCTCGCGCGATCGAGAACCAGAGCTTCGTCCTGGCTGCCAACCAGATTGGCGCACATCCCCCCGGGCACAGGGCGGGTGGCCGGTCCCTGATCATCGACCCCTGGGGCTTGGTCCTGGCGCAGGTGCCCGACAGCGTGGGGACCTCGGTGGCGGAGCTCGACCTCTCGATTCTGCAGGATGTGAGGCGCAGGCTGCCCTCGCTCAGGCACCGCCGGCCCGATACCTACCGCGTCGCGGAGCAGCCCCCGCGAGCGCAGGACCAGGGCGCCCCATACCGCGTCCCGGTCCACAGCTCGCCGTGAGCGCGCAGGTCACTGCGGCTGCCACCGACAAGCGCCGGCTGATACTCGACGCCGCGGTCCGGGTGTTCGCTCGGCAGGGCTTTCACACCTGCCGGGTGGCGGACATCGCCGACGACGCCGGGGTCGCGTACGGCTTGGTCTACCACTACTTCTCCTCTAAGGAGGAGATTCTCGACACGCTGTTCCTCGAGCGCTGGGACGTGATGCTCGACGCGATCGCGCAGGCCGACGCGACCGAGCGCGCGCCGCGCGAGAAGCTCCATGCGATCGCGTCGTTCATCGTCGACTCGTATCGCCGTGACCCCGAGCTGATGAAGGTGATCATCGTCGAAGTGACGCGTGCGGCCAACACCTTCGGCAGGACACACCTCGCGAAGATTCGGGAGGCCTACGCGCAGATCGCGGCAATCGTCGCCCGCGCCCAGTCCGATGGCGTGTTCCGCAGCGAGGTCACCCCGGAGTTCGCGGCGCTTGCCTTCTACGGCTCGATCGAACAGGTTCTGACGCGCTGGATCTTCGACCGTATGCCCGTGAGCGAAGCCGATCTCGAGCGCGCGAAGGTGCTGATCGTCGAGACGATCTGCCGGGGCCTCGAGCGTTGATTGGTTTCGCGAAGGGGGTCGCGGGGCAGGCGGTTCTGCAGTCGATGCCCGTGTCTGATTGAATGCCCGGCCGATGACGGAGAGCCCCCTGGTGAAGCGCCTGCTGTGGTCGGGACTCCTCGCCGGCACGGGCGCGCTGGCAAGCCTCGCGTCCACTCGCGTGGCCAGCATGATCTGGCATCGCGTGTTCGGCGAAGACCCGCCCGAGTGACCGAGCCTACCGAGACCCCTGCTGGGCAGCCCGTGTCTGCCGGTGCCCACGCGTCCTCGCCCGGAGGGCCATCGGACCCGACGTCCCCGGCGGCAGCGCCAGCCCCCCAGCCGGTGCCGCCGGTAG
>CATPAX010000118.1 GCA_955652215.1 uncultured Solirubrobacteraceae bacterium
GCGTTCTCTCCGAGGAAAGTGACGGCGTGAGGTGGGTTGTATTCGACGATCCGGTAGGTGAGCGGAGTGGTTCTGCCGAGGAACTGCGCCACCAATCGAAACTCGGCTCCCACGCCGATAGGCCCGGCGTCAAGTCGCTGCGCTTCGACGACGCCAGGATCCCATTCCGCGGCGCTCGAGAAGTTGCTGAGATAGGCGAATAGGTCCTCGCCTTCGCGTTGGGTATCCACCGATGCTCGATAGCGGGCCATCAGCGTCCTGCTCCTGAGCTGTGTATCGGGGCGGCACTGCGATTCGAGCCAGGCAAGCCGCTCAGCCGTGCACAGAGGGCCCAGAGGCGCTCTCGCTCCTCCCGCGGCTCCTTGGTCCCGGGCAGCACGTAGGTCGGACGCTGGCGGCGGTCGTGCCAGAAATGACCCGAGCTCTGACCGGAGGCAGCGCCTGCGCCGAGCCACACGATCGTGTCGGCGCCCTGCTCCGGCGTCCTCAGCAAGGGCTTGTTCAGCTTCGCGAAACGTGGCAGCGAAGACCGGATCCCGGCCGTGTCCACCCAGCCCGGGTGCATCGCGTGAACCACCACCCCGGTGCCCTCGAGCCGCTCTGCCCAGAGCTCGGTGAGTGTTACCTGCGCGCGTTTGGTTCGCGCATATGTTGCCGAGCCATCGAATTCCTCGTCCTGCCCCTCGAGCTCCTCGACTCGGAGCTTCCGCGTGTACATACCGCCTGAGGAGACATTGAGTACCCGCGAAGGCGCGCTTCTCTGCATCAGCGGAACCAGCAGGCTCGTCAGCAGGAACGGCCCCACTACGTTCGTTGCGAGCGTCAGCTCGATCCCGTCAGGCGAGAGGGTCCGGCTCCCGCTCAAAACGCCCGCGTTATTGACCAGCACGTCCAGCCGCGGAGCTTCGTCCATGAACGATGCGGCGAACTTTCGCACCGACGCCTGCTCGCTGAGATCGCAGAGCCCCACATGAACGTCGTGGTTGCCCGAGCGCGCCACCACCGTCTGGCGTGCGGTTTCACCTCGCGACGCGCTCCGGACTACAAGCCAGACGGTCGCGCCCAGCTGCGCGAAGCCCGCTGCAGCCGCCAACCCGAGACCCGAGCTGGCGCCGGTGACGAGCACCACCTTTCCGTCCATTCGTGCCAAGTCGGCGTCGTTCCAGTCGCGACTGCGAATCCGGTAGCCGATGCTGGTGTACCCGCCGATCACCGTTCGGTCGAGCGCGCTGTCGATCAGCTGACTGATCATGCGCTCATCGAGGGCTCGGCGATCTGCCGATCCCCCGGTCGGGTCCGGTGAGCGCGAGCGGCCAGCGTCGAGCGCGGCTTGGTCAGCAAGAGCTGGATGGCGCCGATGCGCCGCTCCGCGAAGCCGGCTGTGCAGTAGGCGAGGTAGAACGTCCAGAGCCGGCGGAAGCGCTCGTCATAGCCAAGCTCAGAGAGCTCGTGCGCGCGGGCGGTGAAGTTCTCGCGCCAACGATCGAGCGTCGGGACGTAGTAGGGCGTGAGGTCCTCGAGACCCGCTGCCCGCATGTCGGTTCGACGAGCTGCGCAGCGCATGATCACTTCGAGGGACGGCAGGCATCCCCCGGGGAAGATGTAGGTCTTGATGAATGACCTCGACAGCTTCTCGAGCTGATATGCGCGGTCAACGATGGTGATCGCCTGTAACAGCATCGCCCCATCGTCAGTCAGCAGCTCAGAGCATTTCGCAAGGAACGTCCCGAAGTGCCGCCAGCCGACAGCTTCGATCATCTCAACAGAGACGAGCTTGTCGTAGCGGCCATCGAGGTCGCGGTAATCCTTCATCATCACGCTGACCCTGTCGCTGAGTCCGGCGCGGCGCACCTGCTCGACTGTGTACTCGTATTGCTCGCGCGAAATCGTCGTGGTGGTGACCTGACAGCCGCGGGTGGCAGCGGCGTGAAGCGCAAACCCGCCCCAGCCCGTACCGATCTCGAGCACGTGGTCTCCGGCTCCGATGTCGAGCTTCTCGCAGATTCGCTCGACCTTCGCGACCTGCGCTTGCTCGAGTGTCATCGTCTCGGACTCCCAGAGCGCGCACGAGTAGCTCATCGTCGGATCGAGCATGCGCGAGAAGAGCTCGTTGCCGAGGTCATAGTGGGCTGCGATGTCGCGGCGGCTTCGGCGCTTGGTGACCGGGCGCAGAAGCGTCCAGACCCGCTCGATCGGCCAGCGCAGCGGCACGAGCAGCGCGTGGAGCCTGTCGATGCCCTCGGCGTTGCGTGCCGCGACCCTGATCAGCTCAACCAGCTCGGAGGAATCCCATAGACCACGGGCGAAGGCCTCGGCCAGTCCACGGCTGCCGCGAAGCAGCATTGTCCAGGCGCGTGGCGAGTTGATCTGCACTGTCGCCGCCAGCGGCCCGGCGCCATAAATGCGCCGCCCAGCACCCTCGGCCACCGCGACGCTTCCGGACTTGATCCGCCGCAAAGGGATCGACATCACCCAGCGCGCAAGCGAGGCCATCATGCTTGTTTGACCCGAGGGTGCGGATGGACGCGAGCGCCGGCTAGCTTCAGCCCCAGCGCGTGCCCGTAGATCAGCGCCAGCACGCGAACAGTCGCGAATGGGTAGCGGGCGGTGATCCGCGCGAGCGATGCCCGCGAGAGCTCCTCCCGACGCAGCGAGAGTGTGGCGTCGAAGGCGGTAGCACCCGCGCGACTGGAGCTGATGTGAACCGAGGCGGTCTCGGCTGGGTTGGTCGCGCGGAGGTCGTAGCGATGATCCATCCCCATGAACGGCGAGACGTGCAGTTCCTTGCCGAACTGGGCCGCGATTGCACCTGGGCCTCCTGGGGAGCCCCTGAGCACGTAGGCATGTCGCTCCCCCCAAGGGGTGTTCGTCACCTCTGCCACGACTACCTCCAGCCGTTCACCGGCGGCGTCCAGGCAGTAGTAGAAGCTCACCGGGCTGAAGAAATGCCCGAACGAGCGCAGCGGAGCCAGCAGCCGGATCGGTCCCGCAGGTCGAGCCCCGGTCTGGTAGCTCACCAGGTCGCTGACCGCACGCTCGAGCGATATCGCGGGATCCCCCAGGTAGTCATCGCGACGAAAGCGGACCAGCCCTGGTCTTTCTCTGAGGAGCCAGCCATCAAGCAGCTCCGGAAGCTCCTCGAGGTCTAGGTACGCCAGCGCCAACCGATGGGTGAACTCGCGCCTAGGGTCGGTGCGCCGATGGCGAATCGTGCCCTCGTAGATACAGCTCGCCCTCATGATCGTGCCCCGAACCGCTCGCCCACTCGCAGCGCGCTGACCACGCCGTCCTCGTGGAATCCCCATCCCCAGTACGCGCCGCAGAAGTGCGTGCGGTTCTGTCCGCTGATCTCCTTCAGCCGCGTCTGCGCCTTGACACCCGCGGCCGTGTAGACCGGGTGCGAGTA
>CATPAX010000119.1 GCA_955652215.1 uncultured Solirubrobacteraceae bacterium
CCTCGCGCAGAGTCCCCAGTTCTACAAGCAGATGATGGTCGGGGTGTTCGAGCGCGTGTTCGAGACCGGGCCGGTGTTCCGCGCCGAGCCCCACGACACCGCCCGCCATCTCAGCGAGTTCGTCTCGCTCGATGCCGAGCTTGGGTTCATCTCAGACCACCGCGATGTGATGGGCGTGGTGCGTGAGGCGTTCGCCGGCATGGTGGAGGCGATGAGCGTCCGAGCCCGCGGCGCGCTCGAGTTGCTCGCGCTCGAGCTGCCCGAGGTACCGCGTGAGATTCCCTCGATCCACTTCGCCGACGCGCAGGGCCTTATCGCGTCCGACACAGACGAATCGCTGCAGGACGAATACGACCTGGCTCCCGCTCACGAGCGGTGGCTCGGCGAGTGGGCGCGGCGAGAGCACGGCTCGGAGTTCGTCTTCGTGACCGGCTACCCGATGCGGGTCCGGCCGTTCTACACGCACCCAGATCCGGGGCGCCCCGAGTTCTCGAACGGCTTCGACCTCCTGTTCCGAGGCATGGAGCTGATCACGGGCGGTCAGCGGCTTCACAGGTACGAGGACTACCTGTCCGCGCTGGCCAGCCGCGGGGAGTCGCCGGATCTCTACCAGCCCTATCTACAGGCGTTCAAGTACGGGATGCCGCCCCACGGCGGCTTTGCGATTGGCCTCGAGCGCTGGATCGCACGTGTGGTGGGCGCGGCCAATGTCCGCGAGGTCACGCTGTTTCCCAGGGACATGCACCGGCTCACCCCCTGAGCTCGGGGCCTTACGGCGCGTCGACTCGGGCCATGCCAGGAGCCCATAAGTTACGGCGCGCCAACCCGGGTCAGGCACTCGGCACCGAGTCGCGCGCCCAGCGCTGCCGCTTCCTGGACCGTCGCGCCCTGCGCCAGGGCGAGCGTGAACCCCGCCGCGAACGAGTCCCCGCAGCCATAGGAATCGCGAGGCGGCCCGGGAGGTTCGGCGGCCTGCCAGCTGCCCTCCGAGGAACCCCACCACCGGCCACCAGCCGCACCCTCGGTGGCGACGAGCAACTCGGCCCGCGCGGCGAGGCGCTCCGCCCACATGCGCTCGTCGTCGTCGAGCTCGCTGAACACGAGCGCTTCGATCGTCGTCTGCGCGTCATCGAGCGCGGCGCGCCCCCGGGGCGAGGCCACAAGCACCCCCGCTTCGCGCGCCATCCGCAGGGCTTGCCCATCACCCGCAGTGAAGTACGCGCCCGACGCCCCGTGGAGGCGATCCCACTCGAGCTCGTCACCGCCGAGTGGCTCGAGACGCTCGCCGATCGTGACGATGGTCCGCTCGCCGGCGCCCGTCAGCAGGGTGATCGCCCGCCTGGTCGGCTGCTCCCGCCAGGCCACGTGCAGCCTCACCCCACGCTCGGTGAGCTGGGCCGCTGCAGCCTCGCCGTCGGCGTCACGCCCCAGCGCGCAGAAGAAGTCGACTTCGGCCCCTTGGTCGGCGAGAACTGCTGCGGCGACGCCACCGCCGCCCGCCGCCCGCGTGATCGCGTGCTCGGCGGGGGCGATCTGGCCCTCGCCGGGGAGCGCCGCAACCGAGATGAAATCCACCCACTCGATGTGGCCTACGACAGCGATCCTCCTCACGCCCGGAACTATGGCGATTTCGGTCGAGCCCTGCGAGCGCGATCGCCAATCCTCGCGTGGTCACCGGTCCCCGCTACTACCGGGATCGCCGGTCCTCGGCGTCAGCACCGGTCGGTAGGATCAAACTCATGAGCGCTCTGGGCGATCACATCGCCTCCGGCAAGGTGCGTGAGATCTACGACCGCGGCGACCAGCTGCTGATCGTCGCCTCCGATCGGATCTCGACCTACGACGTCGTCCACCCGACGCCGATCCCCGACAAGGGCAGCGTGCTCACGGGCGTTTCGACGTTCTGGTTCGAGCGCACCGCTCATATCGTTCCGAACCACCTGGTATCGGTGACCGACGAAATCCCCGACGAGGTACGCGGGCGGGCAATGGTTGTTCGCAGGCTCGAGATGCTTCCGGTCGAGTGCGTGGTCCGCGGGTATCTGAGCGGCTCGGGGTGGAAGGACTACCAGCGCACCGGCGAGGTCTGCGGAGTCGCCGTCCCGGCCGGGCTGACCGAATCCGATCGGCTCCCCGAGCCGATCTTCACCCCTGCTACGAAGGCCACAGAGGGCCACGACGAGAACGTCGACTTCGAGCGGGCCGTGGCCCTGATCGGCGATCGAGCGCTCGCCGAGCGCGTCCGCGATGTGTCGATCGCCCTCTATGAGTACGCGGCCGAGCACGCTCGCGAGCGAGGGATCATCCTCGCCGATACGAAGTTCGAGCTGGGTCTCGATTCGAGCGGCCAGCTCACGGTCGGTGACGAGGTCTGCACGCCTGACTCCTCTCGCTTCTGGCCTGCGGACCAGTACAAGCCGGGCCGGGCGCAGCCGAGCTTCGACAAGCAGTTCGTGCGCGACTGGGCCTCCTCGACGGGCTGGGACCGCAATCCGCCCGCCCCGGAGATCCCGGAGGCTGTTGTGCAGCGCACCCGCGCCAAGTACCGGGAGGCTTACGAGCGGATCACCGGCGAGCCGTTCTCGGGGTGGCTGGAGCGAACCGGCGCCCGATGAGGGCCCGGGTCCTGGTCAGGCCGAAGGCAGGAATTCTCGATCCCCAGGGCCAGGCGGTGCAGCGGGCGCTGCCCGCGCTCGGCTTCACCGGCGTGCGCAACGTCCACATCGGGCGGCTGATCGAGCTTGAGGTCGAGGACGCGAGCCAGCTGCCGCGGATGTGCGAGGCGCTCCTCGCGAACCCCCTGATCGAGGACTACGAGATCGTCGAGGGTGCGGCGCCGTGACGAGGGGCCGGCGCAGCGAGTCATGAAGTTCGGTGTCATCCGCTTTCCCGGATCGTGCGACGACATCGATGCCCTGAGCGCGGCGCAGCGTGTCGGCGAAGCGGAGCTGCTGTGGCACGCCGACCGCGATCTGAACGGTGTCGATGCCGTGATCGTGCCCGGTGGCTTCTCCTACGGCGACTACCTGAGAGCGGGGGCGATCGCCAGGTTTGCCCCGGTGATGGATGCGGTCGCGGAGTTCGCGGGCGACGGCGGCCTCGTGCTCGGCATCTGCAACGGCTTTCAGGTGCTGTGCGAAGCGGGGCTGCTTCCCGGAGCGCTCCTCCCGAATGTCTCGTTGCGGTTCGTGTTCCGCCAAGTCGAGCTGGAGGTAGTTCGCGCCGCTGGGCCATTCACCGGTGCCGCCGCGCCCGGGGAGCGGCTGTCGATCCCGGTCAAGCACACCTCAGGGCGGTTCTACGCACCTGAGCGCGAGCTCGACCGGATCGAAGACGCAGGTCAAGTGCTACTCCGCTACACGCCCGGCCATAACCCGAACGGTTCGTCGCGCGACATCGCAGGCGTCTGCAGCGAGGGGGGCAATGTGTTCGGACTGATGCCCCACCCCGAGCACGCCGTCGATCCCCTGACCGGATCGATCGACGGCCTGAAGATCTTCGACTCGATCTGCACCTTTCTCGATGACCGCGTTATCGCCTAGAGACCACCGCCACCGCGCTCTCGGCCTGACCGACGCCGAGTACGAGCTGATCGTCGAGCTGCTCGACCGCGAGCCAAATCGCGTCGAGCTGGCGATGCTCTCACTGATGTGGTCAGAGCACTGCGCCTACAAGCATTCGCGAAAGCTTCTTCGCCGCCTCCCCACCACTGGCCCGCACGTGCTGATGGGGCCGGGAGAGAACGCCGGCGCGGTCGATGTCGGTGGCGGCCTCGCCGTCGCCTTCAAGGTTGAGTCGCACAACCATCCGAGTGCTGTCGAGCCGTTTCAGGGAGCGGCGACCGGGGTCGGAGGAATCCTGCGCGACGTGTTCGCCGTGGGCGCGCGGCCGATCGCCGTGCTCGATTCGCTGCGCTTCGGCGAGCCGGGCCGCTCGGAGCGCTCGCGCTACCTGCTCGACCGGGCGGTGGCCGGGATAGGCCACTACGGCAACTCGATCGGCGTGCCGACGGTTGGCGGCGAGATTTACTTCGAGCAGAGCTACGAGCAGAACTGCCTGGTCAACGCGATGTGCCTCGGTCTTGCGCCACGAGAGCGGTTGATCCGCAGCGCTGCGGCTGGGCCGGGGAACGTTCTGGTGCTGCTTGGGGCGCTGACCGGTCGCGATGGGATCGGCGGCGCGTCGGTGCTGGCCAGCGCGGAGCTCGGAGATGCCGACGAGAGCAAGCGACCCTCGGTTCAGATCGGGGATCCGTTCTCGGAAAAGAAGCTGCTCGAGTGCTGTCTGGAGCTGCTCGACCGCGAGCTGCTGGTCTCACTCCAGGACCTCGGCGCGGCGGGGCTCACCTCAGCTGCGTCGGAGATGGCCGCCAAGGGCGACGTCGGTCTCGACATCGACGTCTCCTGCGTGCCGCTGCGCGAGCCGGGCATGGAGCCGTTCGAGATCATGGTCTCGGAGTCCCAGGAGCGAATGCTGTGCGTGGTTGCTCCCGAGCGGATGGGCGCGCTGCTCGGCGTGTGTGAGCGCTGGGAGACGCTGGCCACTCCGATCGGGTGCGTGACCGCGGGAGACATGCTGAGGGTGCTCAACCGCGGGAAGGTCGCGGCCGAGCTGCCGGTGTCGGTGCTGGTCGATGACTGCCCGTTGTACGACCTGTCCCCCGAGCCTCCATCGGAGCCGCTATACCCCGCGCCCGATCGCGTCCTCCGCGGCGACGAGACCCCCGAGGAACAGCTGGTCGCGCTGCTGCGCTCCCCCAACATCTGCTCTCGCCGTCCCGTGTTCGAGCAGTACGACCCCGTCGTTCAGTCACGCACGGTTCGCCGCCCCGAGCAGGCCGATGCCGCTGTTCTGGCGTTACCCGACGGCTCCGCAATCGCTGTCTCGATCGACTGCAACGGTCGTCGCGTCGCCTGCGATCCGCGCGCCGGTACCGCAGAAGCAGTGTTCGAGTGCGCGGCAAATATCGCGTGTGTTGGCGCCGAGCCGCTCGGGCTGACCAACTGCCTGAACTTCGGCAACCCCGAGAAGCCGCATGTCGCCTGGCAGCTGACCGAGGCTGTCGAGGGACTCGCGGCGGCGTGCGAGGAGCTCGGTATCCCGGTGGTGGGCGGAAATGTCTCGCTCTATAACGAGGCTCCGAGCGGTCCGATCTTCCCCACCCCGGTTGTCGGCATCGTCGGGCGGCTGCCGGATGCGGCGCGCGCCGGACGGGTTGGGTTCGTGCGTGCCGGCGACGCGATCGCGCTGGTCGGCGAGTTCGAGCCGTCACTCGCCGGCTCGGAGCTGGCGAAGCTCCGGGGCATCCCGCCCACCGGTCCATTACCGTCCGTGAAGGCGAGTTTGGTCCGTGACGCGCAAAAGGCCGTCCGGGATGGCATCCAGAG
>CATPAX010000120.1 GCA_955652215.1 uncultured Solirubrobacteraceae bacterium
GAGACGTCTGGCTCGGGCGTCGCGTTCAGCCGCAATGAGGTCACTGGCGCGCCAGAGCCATCCGGCGACTTCCTTCCCAACGCGCAGGGCGAGGACGTCGTCTCCGGCGTGCGAAACCCGCAGGACATCTCAGAGCTGCGCGACTGGATGCCCAAGGTCGCCGATCAGCTCGAGACGGTCCTGAGGCAGCTCGAGAGCCACTACCGGGACATGCAGGACACCGAGTTCACCGTGCAGGAAGGGCAGCTGTTCATGCTCCAGACCCGCAACGCCAAGCGCCCCGCTCAGGCTGCTGTGCGGTTCGCGGTCGATGCGGTCAGGGAGGAGCTGCTTACCACGCCAGAGGCGATCGCCACGATCGACGCCGACTCCCTCGATGCGCTGCTGCATCCGTCGTTCGATCCGGACGTCGACTACACGGTGATCGCACGGGGCGTCGCCGCCTCGCCCGGCGCAGCCAAGGGCGAGATTGTGTTCACAGCCGACGAGGCAGTCGCCCGCGCCGCGGACGGCGACGATGTGATCCTGGTGCGCTCGTTCACCGAGGCCGACGACGTCGCCGGCTTTCACGCGGCCGTCGGCATCCTCACCGCGGAGGGCGGGAAGGCCTCCCATGCCGCCCTGGTGGCGCGCGGCATGGGCCGTCCGGCGGTGACAGGCGCCTCTGAGCTCGACGTCGACGTCGATGCCGGCGAGTTGCGCGTCAATGGGCAGGTGCTCCAGCGCGGAGATCGGATCGCGATCGACGGAGGCACGGGGGCCGTCACGACGGATGACGTTCCGCTCGTCGAAGCCCAAGTGAACGAGTACTTCAGGACCGTCCTTTCGTGGTCCAACGACCTCCGCACGCTCGGCGTTCTGGCGAACGCCGACACGCCCGAGGACGCCGCGCGGGCGCGAAGGTTCGGTGCGGAGGGAATCGGGCTGTGCCGAACCGAGCACATGTTCATGGCCGCCGATCGCCAACCGAAGATGCGGGAGATGATCATGGCGGAGGACGACGAGGGCCGCCGCAGCGCGCTCGATGAGCTCCTCACCTACCAGCAGGCCGACTTCGAAGGTCTGTTCGAGGCGATGACCGGCCTGCCGGTGACGATCCGGCTCCTCGACCCGCCCCTGCACGAATTCCTGCCCGATCGCTTCGAACTGCAGGAGCAGATCGCACGGGCCCGGCACGAGGACGACCCGGAGCTTGGCGGGCTCGAGCATGAGCTCGAGCGGGTGCGGTCGCTCGAGGAGACCAACCCGATGCTCGGCACCCGTGGCGTTCGTCTGGGGATCCTGCACCCGGAGATCTACGAGATGCAGGTCCGCGCGATCGCGCGTGCGGTTCGTGCCGTCGGCGAACGGACCGGCAACCCGCCGAGAGCCGACATCATGATCCCGCTGGTCGCCTACGAGCGAGAGCTCGAGCTTGTGCGTCAGCGGGTGGTGGCGGCGGCCGAAGACGAGGGTCTCGAGGCAGGCTCGGAATTCACCGTCGGGACGATGATCGAACTGCCGCGCTCGTGCATGATCGCGGAGCGCATCGCCCGCTATGCGGACTTCTTCTCATTCGGCACCAACGACCTGACCCAGGCCGGGATCGGGTTCTCCCGGGATGACGTCGAGGGACGGATCATCCCAACCTACATCGAGGAGAAGATCCTCACCGCCTCGCCGTTTCAGACGATTGATGACGTCGGCATTGGCGAGTTCGTAAAGATCGCGATCGAGCGCGGCCGGGGAGAGCGGGCCGATTTGGGGCTCGGGATCTGTGGCGAGCATGGCGGGGACCCAGACTCGATCCGCTTCTTCCACGCCATCGGTCTCGATTACGTGAGCTGCTCGCCGTTTCGCGTTCCGATCGCTCGTGTGGCAGCCGCCCAGGCTGCGATCGCCTCGCCGCGAACAGACGCAGGGCAGAGGCCTGACGGGGTTCGACGCCCATGAGCACAGTTACCACTGAGCCGCTTGACGTCGATCGGGCGCGGTCGCACTTCTCAGCTCTGGCCCGCGAAGTCCACGGGCATCCGGCGCGGTTCTTCGACGGTGCCGGAGGCTCGCAGGTGCCAGACAGCGTGATCGACGCCGTCTCCGGCTATCTGCGGCACTCGAATGCCAATCAGGGCGGCGCGTTTCCGACCTCGGGCGAGACCGATCGCATCATCGACGCGGCGCACTCCGCGGCTGGCCACCTGGTGGGCGCGCACTCCGGCGAGATCGCGTTCGGCGCGAACATGACGACGCTCAACTTCCTCCTCACACACGCACTTGGCCGCACGCTGAGTTCTGGTGACGAAATCGTGGTCACCCAGCTCGACCACGAGGGCAACGTCAGCCCCTGGCGCCTGTTGGCGCAGGACTTGGGGCTGACGGTCAGGACCGTCGCCATCCGGGCCGAGGACGGCGCTCTTGCGCTGGATGAGCTCGAGGATCTGCTCAGCCCGCGCACCCGAGTCGTCGCCTTCCCGTTGGCATCGAACGCGCTCGGGACCGTGCCCGACGCCGGACGGATCGTCGAGGCCGCGCATCGAGTTGGCGCGCTCGCCTGGGCCGACGCAGTTCACGCGGCGCCCCATCTCGCGCTCGACTTCCACGGACTGGGTCTCGACGTGCTCCTCTGCTCGCCATACAAGTTCTTCGGCCCCCACCTCGGGGTCGCCGCGATCCGGGAGGAGCTCGCCCGCAGCTGGCCGGCCGAGCGGGTCTCGCCCGCGGCGGAGAATCCGCCGGGGCACCGGTTTGAGACAGGCACGCTCAACCACGAGGCGCTGGCAGGCGTCATCGCGGCCGTCGACTACATCGCCGAGCTCAGCGGAATCGACGGATCACGTCGTGAGCGGCTGCTCGCCGCCTACTCGATGATCGGAGACCACGAGCGTGAGCTGTCAGTGCGATTCCTCGAGGGAGCGGCCCGCGTCGAAGGCCTCGCCGTCTACGGGAACACCGATAGCGCCCGGGTCATCGACCGGACCCCGACCTTCCTCGTCACGCTTGCGGGACAGTCGCCGGAAGCCACGGCACGTGCACTCGGCGAGCGCGGGTTCTTCGTCTGGCACGGCGACTTCTACGCGCCGGGTCCCGTCCACGCGGTTGGCCTTGATGAGGACGGCGGCGTTCGCGTCAGCTTCCTTCACTACAACACGCTCCAGGAGGTCGACGACCTGCTCGACACGCTCCGCGAGCTGGCCTGAGCGCGTCGCTGTCACAGGATCGGGCGTTCCCGGAATTCCCGCCTCCCGCGGAACTGAGTCTCGGCGAGACCGATCAGGCGAGCGCGTCGGCGGACAAACCCACGAGCTCGGCGCTTTGCTCCCACAGCGCGCGAGCGAGCATGTCGTCCTGGGCCTGAGCGTTGGGTGCAGTGACCTTCTCGTCCTCGATGTACTGGCCTGTAAGAGACGCGGCCTGATCAGACAGGGCAAGCCAGACCAGCGAGCGGGCGCCGCGTTCAGGCGAGCGAAAGAACGGCGACCCGATCGTGGTGAGGATCTTCCAGATCCCGTTCTCGTTCTTGCCGAATCCCGTGCGCACAACGCCCGGGTGAAAGCAGTTCGCGTGTAGCTCGGGCGCGCGCCTTGCCAACTCGCGCGTGAAGAGGATGTTGCAGAGCTTCGACGTGCCGTAGACCTTCATCGCGGAGTACGACTTCTGCGACTGCAAGTCATCCAGATCCAGCAGCCCCGACTTGTGCGCATCGGAAGCGGTTGTCACGACACGCCCGCCGGATAGGCGATCGCGCAGAAGATTCGTGAGCAGAAACGGCGCAAGGTGGTTTAGCGCGAATGTCCGCTCGAAGCCCTCCGAGGTCTCCTGGCGCGAGGCGAACAGAGCGCCCGCGTTATTCGCCAGCACATCGATCTGCTCGTAGCTCCCCCGGATCTCCTCGGCGAGCCTCCGGACATCGGACATGAGCGACAGGTCGGCGACGTGCTCGTGCACCGGCGCACCATCGCCTGCCGCGGCCGCCTGCGCCGCCACGGCCTTGACACGCTGGGGCTCGCGGCCCACCAGAGCCAGGCCCGATCCCCGCTTCGCCAGCTCGATGGCGGCAGCCTGGCCGATGCCGCGAGTGGCGCCTGTGAGCACGACGAAGGTCACTCCGAATGACTCTACTCATCTGCTCGCGGTGGATCAGATCGGTCTCATAGACTCGACCCAAGGCTCCGCCACGGCGGACTACGGGAGCCTTCCATCCACATGCCCTCCGACTTCGCGACGTCTGCTCTGGACCGTGCTCGCGTGATACGGCGCGAGGCCAGATTTCTGGCGGCGCTCAGGGCGCTACCGCTCAAGGTGGCGGCGTTCCAGTGGCGAGCCCGCAGGCTGGCTGTCCGCTCGGGCGACGAGTTCAGCTGGCAGTCCGCGACCCGTCCGCCGAAGCTCGCGACGCTGCTGAGCGTCGCGGAGAACCGGCGATCGGTGGTGGAGCTGGGGACCGCGACCGGATGGACCTCGATCTCGCTGCTGCTGGCCGACCCGATGCGGATCCTCGTCAGCTACGACCTGGTGCGCCGACCGGAGCTGGACCGGTATCTGCAGCTGGTGAGCCGATCGGTGCGCAGGCGGCTGCAGTTCGTCTGCGCTCCGGGAGACCAGGGTCCGCACGGTGTTAGGGGGGTTGAGCTGCTGTACGTCGACAGCTCTCACGCGCGTGCAGCGACGGTCCGAGAGGTGCACGCGTGGAAGCCGGTGCTGGCCGACGGCGCGGTGATCGTGTTCGACGACTACACCCACGGTGATTACCCGGGGATACGCGAGGCTGTCGAGGACCTGGGGCTCGAGGGTCACGAGCGTGACGGCCTGTTCGTGCATCACGTGGGCGCGGCCGGCGGGAGCGCCCCTCGCCCCGATCGGGGTCTGCATGTCACCCAAGCGCTATGAGCCTGGTTGCCGGGGGGCCGTACTACTACGCACTTCGGCCTGACTCGAACATCGGCGGCGAGGTGTACGAGCGCAGGCTGCTGGAGCGTTTGCCTGCACACGGCGTCGATCTGGTCCTCGGCCTGCCGCGCGACAATTGTGTCCGGGAGTTACCGCCGGGATGGCAGGTAGACGTGCTGCGACATGGCCGAGGGTTGCATTGGACTCGGGCTCCCCTCGTGTACACGCCGTACGTGATGCGGCTTCTGCGTGGGGACAGGGTCGACCTTCTCAGGGGTCACTCGGTGCGTTACTCGGGCCCTTCTCTCCTACTCGGTCGTACGCTCGCGCGGTCCCGCGTTCCGGTGGTGATCCACCACCACCACCTGTATCCGAGGTGGGCACGGCTCGAGGCCGCGATTCTCAGGCAGGCCGACGCTGTCATCACCGTGTCCGAGTACTCACGGGCGCAAGTGGTCGCCGCTGGGGTGCCTCCTGAGCGGATCAGGGTCGTCCACGAAGGAGTTGCCAGGCCACCCATCACTGAGGGCTGGGCCGGTGCCTGGCCGGCGGAAGGCCTGCGGCTGCTTCACCTGGGACGCCTCGAGGCTCGCAAACGACCAGCGGTCGCGGTCGACACACTTGCCGCCTTGCGGCTCGGGGGTGTGCCGGCGTCTCTCGTCGTTGCCGGCGAAGGCCCGCTGCGGCCGGAGCTGGTCGAGCGCGCTTGGGCGGCAGGTGTCAGCGATGCGGTTCGCTTCGTCGGACGCGTGTCCGAGGTAGACAAGTGGCGGCTCTACGACAGCGCCGATGTGCTGCTGTTCGCTTCAACGCTCGAGGGCTTCGGGCTGGTGATAGCCGAGGCCCAATCCCGCGGCGTGCCGGTCATCGCTGCGGCAGGGACTGCGACGGTCGAGGCCTTCGAGCCCGATCGAACGGGCTTGCTTGCCGCGCCGGATGGCGAGGCGTTCGCCGCCCGGGTCCGTGAGCTGACCGACGATCACCTACGGCAAGAAATGAGAGCGCGTGCCTCGCAGTTCGCCGCGCGCTTCGACTGGGATGCTTGCGCGGCCGGAGTCGCGGAGGTCTATCGCGACGTCGTGGGAGAGGTTCGCTCTAGGTCGTTCGCTACCGCCGCGCGCTGTTAGGCTCCGTCGGGGTACGGCTGAGATCCGCCGGCTGGTTTGCGATCCCGCCGAGCCGCGCGCGGGGGAGCGGGTGATGTCGGCGTGCATGCAGCGAATGGACGGTTGGTCGGTCTCGCGGAGGTTCGCCGACGGATCGCTGCCATCGCTCGCTACCTACGGCGTGCCGGCGTGCTGGCCGCACATCCGCAAGCTCTACGAGGCGTCCGGATTCGTTCACCGCGGTAAGACGGAGGTGATCCTCGTGGCCGGGGTCGACGAGCTCCCCGCCTCGGCTCCGCTGCCGATCCCAGGAGCCACTGTGCGACGCTCAGTCGGAGACTGCGGCACGCGCTTCACGGTCGTGCTTGGCGACGAGACGGTCGGCTACATCGAGGTCGACACGGACGCGACGCAGGCGGGCACACGTCAGCAGTTCCGCGCTTGGGCCGATATCGGCAACCTCCATGTAAGCGCCTCACGTCCGTGGACTGAGACTGCGGTCTATCTACTTGCAGCTGCGGCCGACTGGCTACGCCTCGGTCGTATCGAACGCATCCTCGCGTATGTGTGGCCCGAGGAGCACGACCGTCACTCGTTTCTCACTGCCCACGGGTTTCGCGAGCTGACGCGCACGGATCGACGCTGGCAACACGAAAGCACCTCGGCCAACCGATAGCCCGCGTCAGGCGGTAGTCGAGACGACGCGCTGCCGGCGGTCTCGTGCCAGCAGCCAGACCGACACGAGCACACAGGGTACGATCGCGACGAGATATGCCGACCGCGGGCCTGCTGCTTGGTCGACGGCGCCTGCAAGTAGCGGGGCGGCGACCATTCCGCCCGCCCACATGGAGTTCATCACCCCAAGCACGGCGCCGTCACGGACCCCGGCGCGCGCGCCGTCACCCGTGGCAAGTGGATATGCGACCGTGCTCACCAGCGCGCGAGGAATCGTGCACAGCATCAGCGCTGAGATCAGCGCCGCTGACTGTGTGCTCGTCACGGCAGGAAGGGGCGACAGGGCCAGGGCTAGCGCTCCGGTCATCGTGACTCTCCGTGTGATCAGCCGGCGGCCCTGACGAAGGACTAGGGCACTGACGATGATGTAAAGCCCGGCGGTGAGCGAAAAGGCAAGGCCGATTCCGCTGCTGGATACCCCATTGCGGTGCAGCGCACTGGGGATCAACAGCTGAACCGCGCCCGACACCGCGCCTGCCACGCCCAGCGAAGCCGCACCGGCGAGCACACCGGGCTGCTGGGAGATCGCATGCACGATCCGCCGCAGCGCCAGCGGTTGCGCCGACTGGCGTGTGCTCGGAGCAGGCGCGATGCAGAGCAGTGCGACGACCGCCCCGAGCAGCGCTGCGATCAACACAAACGGAGCTGCGAGGCCGACGAGCTGGGCGAACACACCGCCGAGCACCGGGCCGGTCACGAATCCGACCGCCGAGCTAGTCACCAGTGCTCCGATTCGCGGCGAACCGGCCTCCGACTGCGTCTGGGCGAGCCAGGCCACTCCCGTCGTCCACACGATCCCGAAGGAGAGCCCAACGCCGAGCCGGCCAAGCAGCAGACAGGTGAGCGAGGGGAGCGCCTCGACGGCCATCGAGACGAACAGCAGCGCACCGGCCGCAATCGTCATACGGCGTGGTCCAAAGCGATCGGCCAGCACGCCCGCCGGGATCGACACGGCGAGCGTGCCGAGGCTGGGAAGCGCGACGAGGAGTGCCGCCTGGGACGGCGAGAGTCCATAGGCCCTGCCGAGACGAGGAAGCAGCGGGATGACCATGCTCTGAGCGATCCCGGCCAGCGCGAATAGCGCGTACAAGAGGCCACCCAAACGTGCCCCGGCGCGGCTCGAGTCCGGATCGGTAGTCCCGCTGCTTCGGCGGTGAAATCTGGCGAACGACATCTGGTATCTACATTACGATGCTCGGTACTATTCATAAGACGCGCATTTGATGCCAGAACGATCTTCAAAGTCGATCATTAGCGAACTTGACCTCCGCTGGCTCAGGTCGCTCGTCGCAGCCGCGGACGCCGGGTCCTTCCGCCGAGCCGGCGTCGTGCTCGGCTACACGCAATCGGCGATCTCGCACCACATCGCCGGGCTTGAGCGGGACCTGGGGACGTCCCTGTTCACCCGCCCGGGAGGCCGCGCGCGGATCGCGCTGACCCCTGCGGGCGAGGCGGCCTACCGGCATGCGCGGCGCGTGATCGCGGACCTGGAGACGCTTGAGGTCGAGGTCCGGGCCGCCGCCCTGGGTCGCCGTGCGGCGTTGCGCGTGGGCGTGTTTCAGACCGCCGGCAGCGAACTGCTGCCGACCGCGCTCAGAGCGCTACGGGAGGAGCGAGGCGCGGTCGAGGTGATCCTCACCGAGATCGACGAGGCCACCACGGTCAACGAGCTCCTGGCGACCGGC
Source organism: uncultured Solirubrobacteraceae bacterium (assembly GCA_955652215.1). The sequence continues at coordinate 8,393 of CATPAX010000120.1, forward strand.
CGCCTGGACCTCGGCCTGACCGTCAATCCACCCCCCGACGACCGGGTCCGCGCCATCACGCTGTTCGAGGACGCCTGGGTCATCCTCACGCGCCGCGACAGCCCGATGGTCAGTGCCGAGCACGTGAGCTTCGATCTTCTCGACGGCGCCGAGGTCGTCGCCTGGACACACCGGTGGGCGGTGCAGCTCGAGCTCGAGGAGGCGTGGAGACGCCGCGGGATCGCGCCGAAGATCGTCTACCGCACGGACGACAACCTCGCGCTGCAGCGACTTGTCGCCGCTGGTCTCGGCCACGCGTGCATCAGCCGGCTAGCCGCCCAGCGCGCCGTCGAGCCGTCGCTCACTTGGATCGAGCCACCCGAGCCTCTGATTCACCGAACGGTCGCCCTGTGCCACCCACGCCATCGTGACCTGAGCGCCGCCGCGCTCACGCTGATCGCCGCGATCCGCTCCGCGGTCGGCGCCTGACGCGCTCACCGCAGGCGCCAGGGCGGATCGAGCCGGTTGACACCGGCGTGGTACAGAAACAATCGATGTCCATCCGGATCCAGAA
>CATPAX010000121.1 GCA_955652215.1 uncultured Solirubrobacteraceae bacterium
CGCCACGACGTGGTGCTGCCGGGCGAGACCGTCGAGCACCGGCTCCCACGTGCGCCAGTCGCCACCGATGCCGTGAATCAGCAACAACGTCGGGCCCTCGCCGCCGACCACGACGGCGACCTCGCGGCCGTGGAGACGAACGGAACGGTGATCAAGCGCGGTGGACATGGTGTAAACAAAGGTTACACGATAGGTTACAGTTGAGCGGTGCCCGCAGCCCAACTGCCCCGCGCCGCCAGCCGCCGCGCACGCGAACGCAAGATCATCGACGCGACCCGAGCTCTATTCGACGAGCGCGGACGCCAAGACGCCCGCATCGACCACATCGCCCGCCGCGTCGGCATCAACAAAGCCCTCATCTACCGGCACTTCGCCTCTAAAGAGGAGCTGTTCGCGCTGACGACCACGCGATACCTAACCGAGATCAAGACCCTGCTCGACGCCGTCGACGAGCAAACAGACGACACCCGCGAGCGGCTCCGCCGCGGCTTCGAGGCGTTCGCCGACTACGGCATCGAGCATCCCGCCTTCCTCGACAGCGTACTCTCGCTCCTCCGCCAGCCAGTCGGTGACCTGCGAGCACAGGTCTCGGACGCCGTGTGGCTACGCCTGGGGCGGACGATCGGGACGTGCACCGGCTGGCTCGCCGATGTCCTTCACGACCTCGGCGTGGTCGAACCCGACAGGCATGCGAACCAGTTGTACCTCCAAGCGATCGGGGTCCTGCATCTCGCCCGCTCAGGCGTGGGGTTGCGCGGGATCGCACCCGGAGCGGCCGAGGCCTTCCCAGTCAGCACCGAGCAGGTCCGAGCCGCCTGTGTACAACTAGCGCTCGCAGCGGCCCCCGACGCCGCGCCGTAGTGTGAACGTTCAGTTGAATCGTGAAGGCCTTGATGCTGCGCCAGCGCTCGCGGGAGTGCCGGCGAGCAGCCCCGGTGAGCGCCGGCACTCCCTCTATCGCCTCGGTCAGTGGCTTTCCCTCGTTCGGACGATGGGCACCCGGGGACTTGTAATGCCAGCAGCGCGGGCGTCCAGCTCTTAACGCATGTCTTCGCAGGCGCGGGCATCACGATTGCGGAGCTAGATCAGCTGGTCTTGCGCCGGCGCATCAACCAGAGGGCCACGGCGATGGCGGCGGCGGCACCCACGACAAGCGCGACAATCGGTGCGGCAGCAACTCCCCCGCCACGTCTACCCGCGGCCTGGGTCCCGGCGGATGCGGAGGTGACTGCGGATGTGGCGGCCGAGTTCTTGACGGTTGTGGGGGTGGACGGCGCGCTCTGAGCCGCAGAGGCCTTGAACGCGACGACTTGATCGGCTGAGGCTGCCAGCAGGAGGCCGTCCGCCACGCTGGGGGTCGGGAAGTGATTGGCTGGGACGCCGATCGATATCTCCTGCTGGACGGCGCCTGTGGAGAGACTGAGACCGTAGAGGGTCCCGTTCTGGCCAATGGTCCACACCCGGGTGGCCGCGACGATCGGGGGCCCGCCACCGACATGGGAGCTCCAGAGGATATGCAGCGACGCCTGCGAGATGCCGATGTTCAACGCGACGATGCCGGTCAAGCAGGGCAGGTAGATGGTGGTTCCCACCACGGCTGTCCCGCCGGCAACATCGCCGCTGCACACGGATGCCAGTAGCGCGGCCTGTTTCCCGATACCTCCCAGGTGGCTGCTCTTGAGTAGGTAGGCGGTGTGCGATTTGCCGGCCGCCAAGACGTGACCATTGGGCAAGAAGGCCGGCTCGGTTGACAAGTCGAGGTCGTTGGCGTTGTTGGAGGCCCAAGCACTCGGGGCGAAGTACTGGAGAAGCCGTAGCGAGGAAGACAGTTCGAGCACCGAGTCGCTGTAGTCATAGGCGTCCGCGGACGACGTCACGGACCCGTTCCCGACGCCAGCCCAGATGTGTCCCGCACTGTCGACGGACGGCGCAGCGCCACCCATCCAGATTGCGCCCTGGCTCTGGCCCGTTGCGCCGTCGACCGTAAATCGAATCGGAGCGCCGCCAGCCTCGTTGACGGCGACCAGGGATCCTCGGTAGGTCGAGCAATCCCCATAGTTGCCACCGAAACCGAAGACCACCCGGCCCGCGTCGAGGGTCAGTCCCGTGCGCTGCAACAGCGCCGCCCTATCGGCCCCGGCCGGGTCGACGGCGCGGGTCATCTCGATACGGCCCGACGCGGTGTTCAGTCCGACGAGAATGTGGGCGGGACTGCCGTTGACCAGTTCGTCGGCCACGACGAAGATCTCAGAGCGAGCCTGGTCGATGACCGGGGTGCCGGTGATGCCCACCGTGGGGGAGATGTTCCCGCACGGGAGAGATTGCGAAGGAACGGGGGCGCCGACGTGCCTCGACCACACCGTCTTGCCGGTGGCCGCGGAAAGGGCGTACACCGTGTCGTTCTCGGTTGCCACGTAGACCTTTCCCGCGGCGCCCAGCGGCTCGCCGAAGATCTCGCCATCGAGCCTGGGCGAGCTCCACGCCCGCACCGACGTGTCAACGCGAGAAACGGACGACGCGACGCCGCTGCCCGCCACGTCGTGGTGATAGACAGTCCACCCGCGGGAGTCAGCTGCGGCTGCTGACGCTCCTGGGATACCGACCACCACCAGGGCCGCCAGCAAACCAAGGGCTCGGACGCGGAGCGTTACGAACGCTGTGCGCCTAAGTGTCCAGTACCTCCCGTTTGTGGCGTCCCGGGATTTGGTTTTGCACCACACGCAGTGACGCTTCAGGCCGATCCATACCGGACAGACTCGACGTTACTGCCGTCCGGATCCAGGACAAAGGCCGCGTAGTAACCCGCGCCGTACTGGGGGCGCTCACCCGGTCCGCCGTTGTCGCGGTACCCGGCCGCGATGGCCGCGGCGTGGAACTGGGCGACGGTGGTGCGATCCGGAGCCGGAAAGGCGATGTGCAGGTGTTCGGTGGGTGGGCGGCCGTCACGGATCAGCGAGAACGTGGCCCACGCGCCCGCGAACTGCACCCCTCCCTCCCAGCGGCGGCCGTCACGGAGACCGGCGTGGCGGGAGACCGTCTTGTAGAACGCCTCGGCGGCTTCCAGATCGCTCACCCCGATCCACAGGTGGTCGATGTAGCCGCCCCGCCGGGTGTCGTCGTGGTGGACGGCTTCGATGCTGTTGCCGTCAGGATCGAACAGAAACGCGCCGTAGTAGTCGGGCTTGTAGATGGTCCGCTCGCCCGGCGCTCCGGCGTCCTCGTAGCCGGCCGACACGCCGGCCTGCCAGAACCGATTCACATCCTCGCGCGACGGCGCTACGAAGCCCACATGCAGATGGCGGGTAGGTGGATGCTCGGCATCTGCCGCGATGAGGGCGTAGTCATCCCACGCCACGATGTCGGTCCGGTCGTGGGTGGGCTCGATCCCGATGCTCCCAAGCACGGTGCGGTAGAACCGCTCCGAAGCCGACCGGTTGGAAACCCGAACCGTGACGTGGGCGAACATGGTCTCGACTGTACGCGCCCGGCGGCTCGACCGCGAGAGGCGCCAAACGGGTAATAGCTGTAGACGACGTCTGACCAACCCCGGAGGCATCCATGTCAAAGCTCGGCCGTAAGATCGGAAGAAAGGCGACGAAGGCGACAGTTCGGCACTCAGCACGCGGGCTTGCCTCCAAGGCGCAACGCAGACCGCTGCGGAGCGCGGGGCTGCTGACCATCGGCGCCGTCGCCGGTGCCACGGCCGGCTGGTTCGCGGGACGAAAGACCGCGTGACTACGGAGCTCGCATCGGCCTGGAGCAGCGCGAGCCTTCGAGTCCCCACGTATGTGCCGCACGGCGCTGATCCGACCGCTCTCAGCTGACCCCGAAGAACTCACATCTGTTTGACTACCGCCCCCCGGTCGCCAGCTGAGCAGGTCCGAATCGACTGGCCGCCTCTCGGGTTATCTAAGTCAGGTCTCGACGCTAGTGGGGTCAGATTTGCGCACTTCGAAGCGTGGCAAGCGAAGGCTCAGACCTTCAACAGGGGTGTCCTCGGCGTGCCGGCCGCGCCACCGCCTGCTCGCGGCTGCCCTGATGCTGCTTTGTGGTCTCGCGCTGGCGCCCGCGGCGCAAGCCCAAGGGCCGGCGGCACAAATCACGCTCACGCTATCCCCAACGCTGATCAGCGCCGATGGTTCCAGCCAGACGACCGCGACCGCGACCGTCACCGATGCCTCAGGCATGCCCATTGCGGGCGAGGTTGTGGCGATTTCCTCGAGCGATTTCAGGCAGTCGGTCAGTCCGGTACCCGCCACGGACAATGGGGACGGGACCTACACCTCCACGATCACTTCATCCACCACGCCCAGCGCGTCCACGATCACCGCCGCCGATGTGTCGACGCCGCTCGCGCCGGCGAGCGCCGCCCTGACACAGTACGGGCGAGCAACGACGATCAGGATCGTTTCGATCGCCCCAGCCGCGATTCCGGCCAACGGCGCCTCGAGCGCCGTCGTGACGGCGGATGTGACCGACCGCGCCGGCCACCCAGTCCCGGGCGACAGCGTCGTCTTCAGCTCAAATGATCCCGGCGAGATCATCTCCGGCACAACGGACAACAGTGACGGCAGCTATAGCGCCGCGATCACGGCCTCAACGACCGTGGGAACGGCCTCGATCGTCGCGACGGACAATTCCGTGGCTCCAGCGGTTGTCAGCAATCCGGCGCAGCTGACCCAGACCGCCAGCTCGGGCACCACGTTAAGCGTCCTTCCCTCTTCGACGGTGTCCACGAATCAGCCTCTGACGCTGATTGCTGCCGTCGCCGGCTCGCCCGCGGGCGCGATCACCTTCTACAACGGGTACGCGCCGATCGCAAACTGCCAGGGATTGAGTGTCTCGTCATCGAACCCGGTCGCTGTATGCGAGATCGCCTTCGCAGCTTCCGCGTCCCCGGTGCGCGTGACCGCAGCTTTCGTGCCCGCGAATGGAGCGACGGGCGGCTCTTCTCAATCACAGACCGTCGATGTCGTTGCAGGCTCGACCACAACCTCGATCCGTGCGTCCAACCCGTCGGCACGGGTCGGTAGGCCGGTGACCTACACCGCGTCCGTGGCTCCGAGCAATCAGGGCCCGGCGATCCCGAGCGGCTCGGTCAGGTTCATCCAGGGCGCCACAGCACTCGCTCACTGCTCCAGCGTCGCGGTGCACGCTTCCGGCGGCGCGCCGTCGGCGTCTTGCACCGTGCGCTATACGACCCCCGGAATCCGGCAGGTCACCGCCATCTACAGCGGCAATCAGGACTTTGGCGGCTCATCGTCGAGCCCGATCCTGGTTCCCGTGCAGGCGCTCGGCAGGATCAGCTCCTCCATGCTTTGGGTCTTCAGGTTCACCCCCGGTTACACGACTATCGCCTCGATGTCGGTGAACGGGGTATCACTCGGCACCAAGGTGGTCGTGACCTGCAAGGGTCACGGCTGCCCGTTCGCCAGGCGTGTGAGCGCACCGTCCGGTGGGGTTCGGTGCACTCCATCCGGCAAGCACCGGTGCGGGAAGGGCCCGATCGCTCTCGCCGGCGCGTTCCATAGGAATCGGCTTATGGTCGGGACGCGGATCACAGTGGCGATCCGCCGCCCGGGGTGGATCGGAAAGTTCTATTCGTTCGTGGTCGTCTCCGGGCAAACGCCGCAGGTTCGGATCAGCTGTCTGGCTCCCGGGCTGTCCAAGCCGGGAATCGACTGCTGAGCAATTCAAGCGGCGCAGTTGATTAGCCGTCAGTCCCGCTAGGGGAGGTGCCCAGGTCGCGGTCCCAGAAGTGTGGGGATTCGGCCAACCACCGACGTGGTGCGATCGTAGGAGGCGCGGAGCAGGGCTGCGGGCGCCTCGTGACGGCGGAGCGCATCGGCGACGGGCAGCACGGTGTAGTCAGGGTGGCGGTCCCAGGTGGGCATGTACCCGATGCTGACGAGCTTCGACCCCTTGCGGTCTACGGTGATGTGCAGAAACACCAGCATTCCGTCCTCGGTCTCTATCGGACAGCAGGCTGCCGACTGGTTCGAGAGCAGCTGACCTTCTCCAAAGACGACCAGCTTCCCGTCCACTCGCCTGATCGGTTGTACGACATGGACATGCTGGCCGACGATCGCGGTGATGTCGGGATCTGCCGCCAGCGCTTGTGCGGTACTCAGCTGGAAGGCGCTTGGCTGCGCCTGGAACTCTGTACCCCAGTGGAAATTCACGATCACGACCTGTGCGCCCCGGCGTCGCGCGAGCCGCGCCGCTCGACGGACCGCGGCGACGTTGGCGATATTGACCGACCACGGATGCGGCAGCGGGATCCCGTTGGTCATTTCGGTGTAGGCCAGAAATGCGAGTCTCACACCCTTGACCGTGACGATCAGCGTCCGATTTTGGGCTGCCGGCGACGAGAACGACCCCGTATGCAGCAGGCCCACGCGGTCGAGCGCAACGCCCGTCTGATCGATGCCGTACTGCCCTCGGTCAACCGAGTGATTGGACGCGGTGTCGCAGATCCGCCACCCCGTCCGCCTGATCGCGCGCGCAAGCTGTGTCGGAGTGTTGAACACTGGATACCCCTCTGGCGGCCTTGGCGTCATTGGCGTCTCGACGTGGCAGATCGCGAGGTCCGCGGCGCGAACGTAGGGGCGTATCTCCCTGAGCATCGGGGCGAAGTCGTAGCTGCCGTGTCCGTCCTGTAGCGCTCGCTGCCACACCGGCGCATGGACCAGGATGTCGCCGTTCACCTCAATGGTCAGCCTGACCCGTAGCTTTGCGCCCTTCGTCACCTGCGACTGTGCGACGTCAGCGCGAGCAGAAAGATCGTGGCCGCGGGCCACGCTCCGCGCGTCCACGCCAACGCACACGAGCACGAGCACGAGCAGTCCGGCCGCGGCCATTCGAGCCTTGCGAGCGTCCATGGCCTAGATCTTGCCTGATCGCCCCGCGAGCTGCGGGCGGAAAGCGGCTCGAGCGTGTCTAGGCGTTCAAGGGAGAAGCCACGAGGTCGCTAGACGCGCTCGATCGCAACCTCGGGGACAGGCGGGTGCGGATCGGGAGCGAGAGGGCGCGGGTCGCGGACGCGAAGGACGCTCCGGGTCCACTTGGGCATCCACCAGTTCGCGTCGCCGAGCAAGCACATTATCGCCGGTACGAGCAGTGCGCGGATCACCGTCGCGTCGAAGATGATCCCCCCCGCGAGCCCGATCGCGAACACCTTGACCTCGAAGCCCGGGCTGGACGACAGGACGAGGAACGCGCACATGAGGATCAGGGCGGCGCTAGTGACGAGCTTCCCGGTTCTGGCCAGGCCAAGCTCGATCGCGCGGTCGGTCGAGCCCGTCTCGTCGTACGCCTCTCGCATGCGGGTGAGCATGAATACCTCGTAGTCCATGGAGAGCCCGAACAGGAAGGCAAAGATCATGATCGGGATCCAGGGGGTGATCGACTGAGTCGCGTTGATCGACCAGAGCGAAGAGCCGTGGCCTTCCTGGAAGATGAAGACGACGATCCCGAATGCGGCGGCAAGGGACGCTAGGTTGAGGATCACCGCCTTGATCGGCAGCACGATCGACCGGAACGCACGTGCAAGCAGGATCAGGGTCAGGATCAGCACGAACGCGAGCACGTACGGGAAGTTGCCGTAGATCGCGTGCACGAAGTCGCGGTCAACCGCGGCCACGCCGGTGAGCGTCCCGTCGCCGCCCCTAAGCGTCTGGTCGACGTGGTCGATGATCCCCTGGATTCCGGAAGAGGACCCATCGACAGCGGGAAACGCCTCCACGAGCGAGTCCGCACCGCGATGCCACGATATCGGCGCGGTGGCGCCGACCACGCCGGGCACGCCGCGCACCTTGACGGCGATTGCCTGCGCGTTGCCGCCGTTCTCCACCAGCACGAGGAGCGGCTTCATGACCCCGGGGCTGATCCCAGCGGACGCAAGCTGGTCTCGACCGGCAATCGCACTGCCGCTACCGGGGAAGTTCTTCAGCTGCGACTCGCTTGGGTTCAGCTGTGTCCCCAGTGCCGCGAGGACGCCGACGATGACCAGGCCGACGATCGCCACCGGTACCGGACGGCGTAGCACCAGCCGCGCCCAGCGGCCCCAGGGACCGTCTTCAGGGTGGCCGCGATCGACCAGGCGCCTCGGCATCACGCGCACGCTGTTGATCCGCGTGCCGAGCACCGACAGCATCGCCGGTAGCAGCGTGATCGCGGCGAGCACTGAGACCACGGGAATCAGCATGCCGCCAAGCCCCATCGAGCGGATGAACGGCACCGGCAGCACAAGCAGGGACAGCAGGCCGACGGCCACCGTCGAACCGGAGACGATCACCGATCGCCCTGCGCGCCTCATCGTCGCGACCAGAGCCGACTCCACGTCTCTGCCCTCGCGCAGCTCGTCGCGGAAGCGGAAGATCATCAGCAGCGCGTAGTCGATACTCACGCCCAGCCCGACCAGCGCGATCAGGAACTGAACGATGATCGATACGTTGGTGAGGTAGGTCAGGCCCCAGACGAGCGTGAACGTGTTCAGAATCGACGCGACCGCCACGACGAGCGGCATCAACACCGCCGGCAGCGTCCCGAACACGAACAGCAGGATTATCAGCGCCCCCAGACCGCCGATGAGGCCCTCGAAGAGGACGCTCGCGCTGCCGCCTGAGCCGTGCAGCGATGCCTCCTCGAGCGGATCGTGTCCGGTGACCTCGACGCTGATCCCGGCAGGAAGCCCGGCCGCCGCGGCAGCCCGTATCGTGGCTGCGCCGCTCTTCGTACTGAAGTTCGGCGGCCCGGGCGGGTAGATCTCCAGGAAGGCCGTGTGCCGGTCCCGCGAGACGTACATCGGGTTGCGGGTCGAGAAGTACGAGCTCGTCAGCGCGCCCGGCATGGTGCTCGCGGCTCGCTGCATCGCCGCGCGGATCGAGCTGCTCTGCGTCGCATCACCTGCTGTGTGGAAGACCACAACGTCCGGGGGACGCACGCCGACGCCGAACGTCTTCAGAGTCCGCTGGCTGGCCTCGTAGGCCGGCTTGCCCGGAAGCGAGAAGCTCTGATACCAGCGCTTCGAGAGCTGGCCCGCGGCGAAGCCACCGAACAGCGTCAGGACGGTCCAGACGCCGATCACCGGCCACCGATTCCTGGCAATGAAATGCGCGAGGCGACCCAGAAGCCCAGGGTCCTCCGCAATAGTCTTCGTCGGTTCGGGCTGGCTGGCTGGCACGATCAACTCCCTCTAATTGGCTTGGCACTGTCTCTAAGACGAGAGCGAGCGCCAGAACTCATCGGAACCTCCGCGCGCGGATGCGGGGACAAGCGCCGCGCCGCGCGCGAAAGCTGAGCCAAACATAGCGCCGGTCCCCTGGCGGCGCCCCGATGAGCCGACTGCCGTATTTAAGGTCAGGAGGACCACCCTTCCTGAGGCGCGACCCTGGCCGTTCCGACCACGGCACTTCGCTAGCGGTGTGACCACTCTCCTCTCATGTGGCCAGGTCGAGGCACCTGAGCGCATACGGCCACGGCGCCCTCGTTGCCGACGTCACATGCTCGCGGGCGTCCTCACGATCGTCGAGATCAAGTCTGGAGTCGCATGCGTGTGAGTCCGGGCGCCCGGAAGGACGCCACCTAGATCGCCGCAGGCGAGTAGAACACAACCAATAGCACTGACGGGGTCGCTGAGCACACGCCGACGAGCAGCTCTGTTTACTTGACTTTCAGGCGGAGCGATCTGACGAGAGAGGGGCGCGGCATGGACAGTGGCGAGGAGGACGCGGCAAGGGTCGGCGAGGTCGCGAAGCATCGCGTGGGCGGTTGGCTGCCGACCGACCAGGGCGCGTTGGAGGCATGGCTCTCCGGCATGAGGAGCAAGGCAGAGGCGGGGGAGCAGCCACCCCTTCACCCGGTGATGGTCGAGTTCCAGGAGCTGATAGCGACGGATCCGGTCGTCCGCATGTACCTCGAGCAAACGATTGCCGAGGTACCAAAGAGGAAGAAGTACCGACAGCGGCACCTGAAGAGCGTCGAGCAGATGCTCACGCTGATCAACGAGGTGCTGACGTACGCCCCGGAGTACGACAGCACGGAGCTAGTCGGTACGCCGCTAAACGCCATCCTCGACTGGGCGATGGGCACGCCCGCCGGGTTTGCCGCGTTTCGCCACCCCGCGATCAACGCGATGTTCAAGAAGATCCTCCAGGTCTGGTGTGAGTTCCTGAGCGGGCCTGATTCACGCTACGTCCTCAACGACAGCCCGAGTGGATGGAAAAGCGCGGCTGCGGCCAAGGCGATCTCCATCGCTCAGTACCAGTACGACCCGCACGACGAGTATTGGGGATTTGAGTCCTGGAACGACTTCTTCACGAGACGCCGTATGCGATCAGGACTGACGCCAAGAGGCACGACAAGTTCTGGCTCAAGAGCCAGCCGTACTCTCTCCAGGACATGCTGGCGAACGACGAGTCGGTGGACCAGTTCGTCGGCGGAACGGTGTACCAAGCGTTCCTCAGCGCTTTGAACTACCACCGCTGGCACAGCCCCGTGACGGGCACGATCGAGAAGGCGTTCGTGAAGCAGGGCACCTATTACTCGGAAGCCGACATCGAGGGTGAGGATCCTGCCGGCCCCAACAACTCCCAGGGC
>CATPAX010000122.1 GCA_955652215.1 uncultured Solirubrobacteraceae bacterium
CGACGCTGAACACAACCGGTTGGTGCTCGACAATCCCGAGGTGCTCTACGTCCGGCCAACGCCGTTCGAGCTCGCGCAAACCCTGTGTGCGCTGATCGAGCGCTCGGTCGACGAGCGAGCAATCGACGCCGATCGGGCCGCCGCCAGCGTCCAGTCCCGGTCCTGGGAAGCGGCTGGGGCCGTTGTGGAGCAAGCCGTACGTGCCGTCGTATTCGCTCCCGCAGAGGCCGATCTGATTCCGGCCTGACCGCAGCACGTGCTCGTCAATCGGTGGTGAGCTGCACCGAGCCGCTCGGGGGCTCGGGTCCGGCCCATCGGGCGCGGACCATCGATGAGCTCTGCCGCACCAGCGCCGGGGCGAACGGAAGCGCAGCGACCGCCAGCCCAGCGATGCCTCCGGCCGCGCACGCGAGGGCGGGCTGGGCGATCGCGGTGGAGACCGCGTACGCGACGGAAGCGGCAAGCAGCGCCCACAGCGTGGGGGCGCTCAAGGCCCGAACGGCAGCCCGGAGGCCGACGCCCACCCGCCGCAGCAGGATCGCGTAGATCGGCCCGACGAACACCACGGCCACCAGCGCCTGCGCCGTGCCTACGCCACGGATCCCGTCGGTGGGCGCAACCAGTACCAGCACGAAGGCGAGAACCACCAGCCACGGCAGCTGGGTCGCGATCAGTGCGCGGTTTCGTCCGACCGCCACCAGGTAGTCGCCCGACAGCTCCAGGAGGATTCGTACCGCGCCAAGCACCGACAGGCCGACGAGCGCGCTCGCGGCCTCGGACCATCGCTTCCCGTAGAGCACGATCACGATCGGGCCGGCCAGCGCGCCCAGAATGAAGCAGATCGGCATCGTTATCCCTGCTACGAAGCGCAACGCCCGCAGGAAGTGCTCGGGCATCGCTTCACCGCCCCGACGCAGACGCGAGAAGCCCGGCAACGACACGCTCCGAACCACCGCGCCGAAGACATTGAGTGGCCAGCCGGAGATGTTGAAGGCGAGCACGTAGAGGCCAAGGGCCTCGGCGCCCAACAGGCGTCCCACGACGACGTAGTCGACGTTGAGCACGAGGAACGACAGAAGACTGCCACCGGCGAGCGGGATCCCGAAGGCGAGCAGCCGGCGCGCCTCCGACCGTTGCCATCCCGGCCAGTACCGCCCTGCGCGACATGACAGGAGGATCACGGTCATCACCAGCTGACCAGCGACCCATGACCACGCCAGGGCCAGGGCACCCCAGCCAGCAAGCGCGAGGACGACCACGATGAGCCCGCTTGTGAGCATGTTGGCGAAGTTCGCGACGAAGATCCGGTCCATCCGGAAGTCGCGCTTGAGGATCGCCGACGGCACCGCCGTCAGGCCGGCGAGCGGGAGGGTCAAGGCCATCACAGCAATCGGGGCCGCGGCCCGGGGGGAGCCGAGTGCACTGGCAAGGACGGGCGAGAGCGCAGCCATCGCGATCGCCAGCACAACGCTGTTGGTCAGGCTGATGGTTGCGACGGTGGGGGCGCTGAGGGCGGTGTTTCGAGGATCGTCGCGGATCAGAGGGACGCTGACGCCGAGCTCGCTGATATTGATCACGACCGCGTGGACGACCAGCGCGACCGCGAACACGCCGAACTCCCGTGGTGCGACGATCCGTGCCACCACGATGCCCTGAACGAACTGGCCAAATCGCCCCAGCGACACGTCGAGCGTGCTCCACGCGGCACCCTTGCCCAACAGGCGGCGCAGCGGTACCTCGCCGGCGCTCATGTTCCGGTCCAGCGCCATCGCCGCCAGCGGAGGTGGAGGACGATGCTCTCCTGGAGGCGGCGGCTCCATGCAGCTGGGCTGCGGTGCACAGCGCGAGCGTCCCGCTCGCCGCGACGCTCGAGCGCACGCCACGCTCGGGTACGTTGTATGGCCGGCCACGCACGCGCGGCGAAGTCCATGTATTGATCGATCGGTTCAATCTCAGCGCGTTCGTGATCACATGCGGACCGCGCGCACTCCAGTGCTGCGCCGGCCAGAGCGCGTCGAGCCATCGCGAACAGCTCCTGGCCGCGCGGGACCCGGGCGTCGGAGCCCACCAGCGCCTTCTCGAACGCTGCTCGACGTCCCTCGAGATCGATTGCGTGCCCGAGATGTTGGGTGAGGTGCATGTTCTGGTCGTGAACCCGGTAGTACGCCTGCGCGGGGCCGTCGACCCGCCCCACGTCGCTTACGGCGGCAGCTCGCAACCACAACTCGAAGTCGCCCGAATGCGGCAGTGCCGGATCGTAAGGGCCGATCTCGCGGAGCACGGAGGCGCGCAACACGACCTCGGGACTGAGGATGCAATTGCGGCCGGTGCGGCAGCGGCGCTCGATCCAGTCCTCACCTGACCAAACGGTCCAACTTCGCACCCGTTGGCTCACCGGGGGCGGCTCTTCCGCGAACTCCATGGGATGTCCGTACACGAAGCCGACCGAAGGATGTGCCTCCAGTAGCGCCGTGGCGCGCTCCAACGCCCCAGGCGTGAGCGCATCGTCGGCGGACATGAGGACGACGTAGTCGCCGCGTGCATCGGCCAGCCCCTCGTTGTAGGTGTCGATGTGCCCGCGGTTGGACGCATGCAAGATCGGGCGGATCCGACTCTCCCCGGCCGCTAAGTCCGTGACGACGGCGGCGGATCCATCGGGCGAGGCGTCATCGATGAGGATTAGCTCGACGTCAACGCCGGGTTGCTCCAGCACCGAACCGACAGCAGCCGGGAGGTAACGCCCGTAGTTGTAACAGGGCACGACGACCGTGACCGTGGGACGCCGCGCCAATCGCTGCGGTCGTGGATGACGGCTCACGGCGCGGCTGTCCGCTGCTCGACACAGAGCATCCGGTGGATCAACGTCGTCAGCGCGGGTGGACTTGCGGACCAGCTCGAGGCGGAGTGGACTAGGGGATGGCCTGGCCGCACGAGCAGGAGTGCAGTGCGGACCGCACGACCCGCAAACTTCCGGAGGGCCCCGACGTTGCTCGGTCAGGTGAGAGTCTGGATCCTCAGCAGCGCACGCCGTCGCTTGTGCCTCGGCGGCGCCTTCTGCGTGGCGCTGGCGCTCCTGGCGGCGTTGGCGAATCAGATGCGTGTGAGCGGCGCGCCATCCTCGGCGCGCTCGGGAGGGGTCGAGATCGCCGGAGCGGCGGCACAGGCGGCCGTCGAGTTGCCGGACACGAGCATCGTCCAGGCGGGCGTGATCGAGGACAAGGTCCAGTCGCTGACGCTCCGTGCGGTACTGCTCGCCGAGCTGATGAGCACGCCCCCGGTGCTCACGCAGATCGCTGAGGCGGCTGGCGCGCCCCGAAGCGAGCTGTCCATCTCCACGTCGTTCGTGCAGAACATCCCTGAGCAGTTGCTCGGTCCGGACCTCGAGGTGCGCGCGAACCAGATAATCGATTTGCGGGCGCCGTTCCAGATCAATATCCAGCCCGACCCCAACATCCCGCGCTTCGAGATCTATGCGCAGGCGCCTACGCTCGCGCAAGCGGCGCACCTGGCTGATTCGGTGGTGCCGGGAGTGCGCGCCTATCTGCGGTCATACGCGCTCTCTCACAATGCCGACCCCGCCAACCAGGTTCGCGTCCAGCAGCTGGGGCCGGCGCTCGGGGCGGTCCTGAACAGCAGCGCACGGTTGGAGATCTTCGGATTGACGTTCCTGATCGTTTTCAGCTTCACCGCAGCGCTCCTCCTGCTGCTCGTCCGGATCCGTCGAGGGTGGATGCTCGCTGCAACGACGAACAGCGGGCCCCATATCGCCTTCGGCGTTCCGACCGACCGCCGGCGAGGCCCCCCTGAGCAGCCGGACAACTGGCCACACACCAAGCGGGCGCTCCCGTGGCTGATCGCGGGGTTCATGGCGATCCTCTGGCTGGTCCCGTTCGACTCGGTTCAGCTCGGCGCATCGTCGCCGATTGATCTGAAGCTCGACCGGATCGTGCTGCCCGTCATCGTGCTGCTGTGGTTGCTCGCGCTGGCGGCCGGAGGACGGGCCGCTCCGCGCGTACGGCTGAGCTGGATCCATGCGGGCATCTTCCTGTTTGCCGGGCTCGCGTGGCTGAGCACGGTGATCAACATAGGCGAGATCAACCATGAGTTGCTGCTGGGTCAGGCGGTCAAGCGGCTGGCGCTGCTGATCGCATACGTGACCTTCTTCGTGATGATCGCCAGCGTCGTGCGCCGCTCGGAGCTCGCCGCTTTCCTACGCTACACGCTCGTTCTCGCCGTGGTTGCGGCGATCGGGACGATCGTCGAGTTCCGTTTCAACGTGAACGTCTTCTACGACGTCGCTCACGCGGTGCTCCCCGGGTTTCAGATCGCCAATCCGGTGGCAGGCGTCGACAACCTCGGTCGCCGCCTCGTGTCGGGGCCGGCCGAACTGCCACTGGAGGCGGTCGGCATGTTCACCATGGCGCTTCCGATCGCCTTGATTGGGGTTATAAATGCGACGCGATCGCGTGGTCGCATCCTCTACGGGCTTGCCGCTGCGCTCTTGCTCGCCGCCGCGCTCACCACCGAGCGCAAGAGCGGGGCGCTCGGCCCGTTGGCGGTGATCCTCACGCTGGCGTTCTTCAAGCGGCAGAAGCTGCTCCGTCTCGCGCCCCTGGGTTTGGTTCTCCTGGTTTCGATCAAGTTCCTTGCCCCGGGTGCGATCAACAGCGTCCTCACCCAGCTGGCGCCGAGCCAGCTTGGCGTCTCAACCGTCGATGACCGGGTGCTCCGATTCGACGCGATCCGGCCCGACGTGTGGCTGCATCCTCTGTTCGGTCAGGGGTTCGGCGTGTACAGCATCCGGATCCTCGATAACGAGCTGCTGCAACGACTGCTCGAGGGAGGGCTGCTCGGTCTCGCTGCCTACGTACTCATGCTGCTCATCATCGTGTTCGTCGCCACGGCTTTGGTTCGCAGCCGCGAGCGGGACTGCGCGACGGTGGCGCTGGTGGCCGCGGCGGCTGCCGTCTCGGTGCTCGTGATGTCGGCGCTCTACGACTGGATGGCCTACCCGCATGATCCTTACATCCTGCTGTCGCTGGCCGGTCTGCTGGCCGTTGCGGTCAAATCGCGACGCGAGGAGCCGTTCGCCGTCGAGCACTGGTCCGCACGCCAACCGTCGGGGGTGCGCTCGTCGCCCGCTTCGGGGCGGCACGGTGCAAGCGATGAGGCGCTGAGCGCGGAGTACGCATGGAGTTCCTGACCGTTGGTCGTGTGCTGCTGCGACGACGCTTGTCTGTGGCGGTCGGCCTCATCCTGGCGGCCGGCGTGGGCGCTGGCATCGGCGGCGTGCTGCCGCTCTTCCACTCGGGCTCGGCTCGCCGAGATTGGCAGGGGCTGGCGATCGTGTTGGTCGACACGAAGGCTCCGCTCTTAGCCACCACGACGCCATCTGGAGCTGACACCATCACCCAGCGCTCCATCCTCCTCGCCGCCGAGATCGGCAGCAGTGGAGCGACCGCGATGATCGCTCGCCAGGCCGGAGTGCCGGTCGGCCAGTTGGCAGTCATCACGCCGACTTTCGCACCGGTTGACGTCAATGGCAATTTGCCGGCCGGCGAGCTTCCGCAGCAAGCAGCCCTGGCCGCCCAATCCGGCACCCTGCAGCCGTTCACCGTCAACCTCGTCGCGGACTACAACAATCCCGTCATCGCGATTGGCACTGCGGCGCCGACTGCACGCGAGGCGAGATCCTTGCTGAAGGCGACGATCGCGACGCTACAGTCCGCCACCGCCACAAGCGCGCGCGCCCGGGGACCCGTGAACGTCGAGTCGCAGGGCTCTGCGACCGTCGCCAGGTCCCCCGCCTCGAGCCGCTCCCACCACCTGCTCGGCCTGCTCGCGGTGATCGGCGTGTTCTGCCTCTGGTGCACCGGCATAGTCGTCTGCTCCGGACTGGCCCGAGTGTGGAGGTGCGCCGGCCTGCCGGCGCGCGCGGTAACACCGAGGGGCGCCTGATCACGACGCCCACCGGCCACGCCGGACGCCCTGGAACGGTGCTCGGCGGTGCGAAAGATGAGCACCGTTGTGACCGTTGTGTCTCTCGCAATGCATGACCTCGCCGTGATCATCGTCTCGACGAACGAAGCGGGTTGGCTTCGAGGCTGCCTCCCTACGGTGTTCGCAAGTGCCGGGGATCTGGCGATCGACGTCGTGGTCGTCGCCAACGGCGGCGGCGATGGCACCCGTGCCTTGGTGGAGAGCGAGTTTCCGCGAGCCCGGGTGGTCGAGTGCGAGAACCATGGCTTCCCCCACGCGAACAACCGCGCGCTGATGACCGTTGACGCCCGGTACGTCCTGTTCCTGAACCCGGACACCGAAATCTTGGAGGGCTCACTGGCGGAGCTCGTGGCCCGGATGGATGCCAGCCCGGAGGTCGGCTTGGCCGGCTGCCGGCAGCTCCAGCCCGACGGTGAGCTTCACCCCACGATGCGGCGCTTCCCCACCGCGATCCGTCTCCTGATGGAGGCGGCTGGTTCCGAGCGGTGGCCGTTTCGGGCGTCCTGGACGGGACAGCGGCTGCTGGACCTGGATCGCTACACCCGAGAGATCGACATCGACTGGACGTCGGGCTCGTTCATGTTGGCGCGGCGCGAAGCGCTGGAGAGCGCCGGCTGGCTCGACGAGCGGCTGTTCCTCTACTGCGACGATCCGGATCTGGCGCGGCGAATCAAAAGCGCGGGCTGGACGGTTCGCCACCTGCCGCAGATGCTGATCGTCCACCACGCGGGCAAGATGGGCTGGAACGCGCGGGGCTACGCCCAGTACGCGTACGCCAACCGCGTCTACTTCACCAAGCACTTCGGTGGCGCACATCGCCGGGCTGCGGTCCTGGCTGCGGCCACCGGATACGGCCTTCGTGCGCTGCTATTCCCCCTGCTACGCCCCTCCGAGCCGGATGCCGTCCACGCGATGCGGGCTGCCTTCTCGACCGTGATCGGGCGTTCGCAGCCGCCGTACGAGCCGCCGCCTCCGACCGCCGTCAGACCTCGGCGCAGGCCGGGCGGCGCGGCGGTCGGCCCCGAAGCCTCGCGAGCGCAAGAAATGATCAACGTCGCCAGTTGATTGAGCAGTGAAGGCGTCACGTTCGGGGGTGTGCTGAGTGTCTGAGGAACTTGTGTCCGGCAGCGAATTTGGGCCGTTCGTTCGGCGCAGCAACGGGCTGGCGCCCACGGCGCCCGCCCCGGGTCAGCTCGTGCTCGTCACCGGTGGCGGCGGGTACATCGGATGCGTCCTGGTGGAGCGATTGCTGCGCCGCGGTTATCGGGTCCGGGTTCTCGATCGGCTGTACTGGGGTCGCGCTCCGCTCGCGCGGTTTGCCGACGAGATCGAGCTCGTCGAGGCGGACGTGCGAGAACTGCCTGTCACCGCGCTTGACGGCGTCGACGGAGTGATTCATCTAGCCGGGCTATCCAACGATCCGACCGCAGAGTACGACCCTGAGGCAAACTGGCAGATGAACGCGATCGCGACCGAAACGCTGGCGCGCTGCTGTATCGATCGCGATGTCGAGCGGCTGGTCTTCGCTTCCTCCTGCTCCCTATACGATGGCCTGCCCCCGGGCATGCACGACGAGACGGCGACGATTCGTCCCCGCGGCGCTTACGCGACGTCCAAGCGCTACGGGGAGGAGGCGCTGCTCGGTCTGGTGAGCGGAGGTCTGTGTCCGGTGATCCTTCGCAACGGGACGGTCTACGGGTACAGCCCGCGGATGCGGTTCGACCTCGTCGTGAACACCTTCGTCAAGGACGCCCTGCTCCGCGGCGAACTGCAGCTGCACGGCGGTGGCTGGATGTGGCGGCCGCTGGTGGACGTCAGTGACGTCTCGGACGCCATGATCGCCACGCTGGAGGCGCCGGCCGAGCTGGTCCGCGGGGAGATCTTCAACGTCCTGCACTCGAACTACCAGATCCGTGAGCTGGCGATGCTCGTCGCCGGGTCGGTGCAGCTCATGGGTCGTGGCGTGACCCTGCGCGAGGCGCCGGCGCCCAGTCTCACTCGTGACTACGAGTGCTCGAATACCAAGCTCGCCAGCAAGATCGCGTTCCAGCCCTCCCGCTCGGTGGTCGAGGCGATCAGCGAGATCCTGGCCCGGATCGACATCGAGGACAGGACGATGCTCTCGGACCCGCGCCACTACAACATCCGCTGGCTCGAGCTGCTCAGCGAGCTGACCCCCCAGATCGGCCAGTACAAGGCGGCGCTCTGATGTTCGAACGGGTGCTGATCACCGGAGGCGGAGGCCAGCTCGCGTCTGACCTCGAGAACCAGCTCGCCCCGCATGCTGAGGTGCTGGCGCCGTCGCGTGTGGTGCTCGATATCGCCGACGAGCACGCGCTGGTCGAGGTCATGTCGCGGCTCGAGCCGGATCTCGTGATCAATTGCGCGGCCTTTCACAACGTCGAGAACTGCGAGCGCGCGATCGACGAGGCGTTTGCCGTGAACGTGCGGGCCGTACTGCAGCTCGCTCGCCACTGCGCCCAGGCGAGCGCCAAGCTGGTGCACCTCAGCACCAACTACGTGTTCGATGGAGCCGCGCCCGCGCCCTACACCGAGGAGGCGCCCGCGGCGCCCCTCAGCGTCTACGGGATCTCCAAGCTGGCGGGCGAGCAGGCTGCTCTTGCCTATGCGCCTGGCGCGTTGGTGGTGCGAACGGCCGGCCTGTACGGCCTGCATGGAAGCGCGTCGAAGGGCGGCAACTTCGTCGTGCGAATGATCGCCCGCGCACAGGAGCACGGCGCGCTGAGGGTGGTCGCCGACCAGATGTTGACGCCCACCTTCACGGCGGACCTGGCCGGCGCAATCGTCAGCGCCGTGGCCGCTGGAGTGACCGGACTCCTGCATCTGACCAACGCGGGAGCGACGAGCTGGCACGGTTTTACCGAGGAAATCTTGGAGCTCGCCGGGGTGGAGGTACCCGTCGAGGCGGTTGAGACGGCCCGGTCACCTGGCGGCGCGCCCCGGCCCCTCAACGGCGTGCTCCAGTCATCGGTCGCGTCGCGTTGGCAGCTGGCTCCATTGCGGCCATGGAACGAGGCGCTGGCCGACTACTTGGATCGTGCCGGGCTGCTGGCCCGAGGTGACTCGGGCCTGATCGCCGCGGCCGCTCTGACACACCACGGACGGAGGCCCGCGTGCAGCTGATCGAGACGCGCCTGGATGGCCCGATACTGATGGAGCCCAGGAAGCTCGGAGACGAGCGCGGGTTCTTCTGCGAGACGTACAGGCGCGAGCTGTTCGCCGAGATCGGGATCCCGGAGGAGATGATCCAGGACAATCACTCGCGATCACGCCGCGGGGTCGTGCGAGGCATGCATTTCCAGATCGGCCTTGGCGCAGCGAAGCTCGTCCGCTGCGCGCGGGGAGCGATCGTCGACGTGATGGTCGACATCCGCCGCGGCTCACCCACGTTCGGCGAGTGGGAGGCGTTCGACCTCGACGAGGAGACCGCGCGGATGGTGTATTGCCCGGTGGGCTTCGCTCACGGCTTCTGCGTGGTTTCGGCCGTGGCAGACGTGATGTACAAGCAGAGCAATTACTACGCGGACGCGAGCGAACGCGGCATCGCCTACGACGACCCGGACGTGGCGGTCAAATGGCCCCTTCGGATCGAGGAGCTGATCCCGTCGACGCGCGACGCAACCGCGCCGCGGCTGCGGGACATCGCGTCTGCGCTCCCGTTCGTCTATGACGGCGTCGCCGTCTCCTGACGCAGCGGTCAAGGCGCCGTCGCACACGCGACGGGTCGACTGGCTCGACGGCGTTCGCGGCGCGGCGGCGATGTTCGTCGTCCTACATCACATCTGGCTTGCGAGTTGGCCAAAGTTCCCGCGCAACGTGGGGCCGTGGTGGGTCGGCTGGATGCTCTACGGCCACCTTGCGGTGGCGGTGTTCATCGTCGTGTCGGGATTCTCGTTGACGCTTGCGCCGATGAGCCGGGGAGCCAGTCTGAGTGGGGGGGCGCGGCGCTTCCTGCGCCGTCGGGCCTGGCGCATCCTGCCGCCTTACTGGGCTGCGCTTATCTTCTCCGCGATCCTGACGTGGACGCTCGTGCAGCCGGGTCTGGGGATCGCTGCCATCACCAGAGGGTTTCTCGTGCACGGCCTACTGCTCCAGGACGTCGTCGGAAGCGTCCCGCCCAACGGTGCTTTCTGGTCGATCGCCGTAGAGTGGCAGATCTACTTCGCCTTTCCGCTGATCCTGTGGCTGGCGCGCCGGACGAACTTCGGCACGTCGGTGCTCTGCACCATCGCCGTGGTGCTGATAGCGAGGGAGCTGACGCAGCTCGGCTCGCCGCTGAACAAGATCAATCACCTCACGCCCCAGTTCCTGGCGCTGTTCGCGATGGGCGTCCTGGCGGTGCATCTCGGTGCTGACGGGCGCGCTGCGAAGCTTCGCCGGCCGCTCACGGCGGCAGGACTGATCGCTGTCGGCGCGTTCGTCGCTGTCGCCGTGATCGAGGGCTCGGTGTGGGTGGTCGATCGCTATTTCTGGATCGATCTGCTCTTCGGCACGGGGATCGCCTGCATGATGGCGGTCATGCACGGCGGCGGAGCTGCTCGAGCCCGTCACGTCCTGGCTTCCCCGGCGGCGCTTCGACTGGGGTTGTTCTCTTACAGCATCTACCTGCTGCACGGTCCGCTAGTGGGGTTGATCGACGTGCGCGTGCTCGCCCCGTTTCACCTCGCGCCGCTGGTCAAGTTCGGCTTGCTGCTCGTCATCGGGATCCCCGTCATCCTGGTCGTCTGCTACGGCTTTCACCTGATGTTCGAGGCGCCGTTCCTTCATCGCCGGGACCGTGGCGCGCTCCTGGCCATCCCAGGGGCTGGGCTGTTGCGCGGCCGCCGGCAGCTGGCTGTGCCGACTTCCGGTGGCACGGAGGTGGCGTCGGCGCGGGAGGCTACTTAGGGGTCCTCCATGAGGCCGGACCCCCGGGGTCGCCCTGGCTCCGCGCAGGGATTGTGGGGCGGAGCTGTACGACCCCGGGGGCTGGTCAGCGAAACCGGATCACGCAGCCGCGCACGTGGCGCGATCGCGCGGTCCGTCCGCCGCGGCCACCCGCGGGCTCTTGATAGACGGTGCGGAACCGAGCCGCTCGAGCTCGCGTTGCAGCGCGCGGCGGCCCCGGTGGTGCAACCCGTGGATGGAGCCCTCGGACCGCCCCATCCGGTCTGCGATCTCGGTTGGCGAGAGCCCCACAAGATGACGGAGGATGACGACCTGCCGCTGCTCCTCGGGAAGGGTGGCGAGGGCGTCCTTCACTACGTGCGTGCGCTCGAAGTCAGCCCCACGTCCTAGCTCGGGACTGATCACGTTCTCGGTCGGGGTCAGACGATTCGCGCGCAGATGATCGATCGCGACGTTCCGCGCCAGCCGCAGCAGCCAAGCGAAGAACGGTACGCCGCGGTCGTCGTAGCGGCCGATCGCCGTGATCAGCTTGGCGAATACATGCTGAGTGACGTCCTCGGCTTCGTGATCGTCCTGCATGATCGAGCGAACGTAGCCATAGATGTTGTGCGAGTAGATGACGTACAGGAAGCGCACCGCCTCCTGATCGCCCTGCTTCGCACGCGCTACTGCCAGTCGCGTCTTCTCCTGCGCCTGCTCGGACTCGTCGAGTCCGGTCCTGCTTCTGAAGCCGACTTGCCCATGCTCGGCTGCGAGTACCTGGATAATCAATTCAGCGCCCCTGCGTAGATGTGTGACCCGACACCGCGCCGGCGTCGCGGCTTTCCCGGTGACGTTTGTGCGTCACCGACCCGTCACAACGACTAGCGCCCCGTCAGAGGCATGACGCCTCTCGGTCCCTCGTCGAGTGTTCCGACGCGTGATGGGGGGGTCAATGACCGAGCGGACCACCGGGGCGTTCAATAATTTGAACGTTTTGCACCGCTTGGCGGGTCCAAGTGATGCAAATGGGCTCGTCCTTAGTTATGCTGCTGCAGGCCTGGGAGGCAGGCGCAGGACTTTCTTAGGACACGGAAGTGGCGTGGATGCCGACGAGTCCGCAACACGAGGGGCCAGATATCGATGCACTCAGCTAAGAGGCGCGGACTCGCCGCCGAGCGTGCCCATGGCGATGCCCGCGCGCAGGTCGGGATCGCAAGGTTCCTGCTTGCTCTGATGGCTTACAAAGCCGCCGGGTCGGCGGCTAAGCATGCGTTCGGGAGGCGCGCGACGCTGGCCAGCGTCGCCGCGCTCGCGGCGAGCGCCGAGCGGGGTCGAGTCGCCCGGGACCTCCACGACGGGATCGCGCAGGACCTCGCGCTGATATCCGCTTACAGCGAGCAGCTCACGGCGGCGATGGGACCGGGTCACCCTGTCGTGATTGCCGCGCGCCGCGCGCTGGCGATATCGCGCACGACGATCGCCGAGCTGTCAGATCCGCCTGGCGTTGGCGCCGGCGAGACGCTCCGAGGAACCGGCTGCGAGCTCGCAGGCCGTTTCGGTATCTCGATCGACGTCGACGCGCCGGCCGACCTCAGAGTTGAGCCGCAGGCGCTCCATCACCTCACCAGGATTCTCCGCGAGGCGGTGAGTAACGCTGTTCGGCACGGCGACGCGAAGCACGTAGCGGTGACGCTCACCCAAGCTTGGGGGAAAGTCGGGCTGCGGGTTGCCGACGATGGGCGCTCAGCGAACCGGGAGGACTCCAGACCCCCGGCAGAGGGCTTCGGCATGCAGAGTATGCGCGAGCGGGCTCGAGCACTGGGCGGCGAGCTCGAGCTTCGCCGCGCCCCTGCCGGCGGGACTGAGCTCGAGCTGGTGATGCCGTGACGTGTCGCCTCAGGGTGCTCACTGCCGCTCCGGCCCCAACCCGAATGGGCATCGCCATCGCGCTGGGCGAGGAGGTCGAGTTGTGCGCTCAGGTCGGTGACGCTCAGCAAGCGATCCGGGCGGCCAAGCGGGAGCAGCCCGACGTCTGTCTTGTGGCCCGCGAGCTCCCCGGCGACGGACTCGTCGCTGTCCGTGGCATCTGTCGAGCGGCTCCCGCGGCGGCGGTCCTGGTGCTGGCCGAGGTTTACGATTCGGAGGACCTGCTCGGCGTGATCCGCGCGGGAGGGATCGGCTACATATCCGCTGACCTGACCGCCGAGGTGCTGCGCCGGATCGTTCCAGCGATTTCTGCCAAAGAGGCGGTCGTTCCGCGTGCGATGGTCCTGGAGCTGCTGCACGAGCTTCGGACCAGTGGGGGCGGGGCAGAGGCGCTCAGCCCCCGCGAGTCGCAGGTGCTCGGCATGCTGCGCCGCGGCAACTCGACCTCTGAGATCGCGAAGCGGCTGAAG
Source organism: uncultured Solirubrobacteraceae bacterium (assembly GCA_955652215.1). The sequence goes on from CATPAX010000122.1 coordinate 13,287, forward strand.
ATCAAGCCGGTCACCGTGCGCCGTCACATCTCCGGGATCGTGCGCAAACTTGGTGTATCGGACAGGGCTTCATTGATTACCTCGCAGGACACCCGCTAGCAGCGCCGGCCGGACCGCCGCGGTACTCTGCCGCAGGTCGGGCGCGAATCCGCCGGGGCGGTAACCCTGGCTACCGCGTAATTTCGGCCCGTGTTTCTTGTCCCAATTTGCGAACGGAAACCTGGGCCGGTCCACCCGGCTCATAGCTCTTGGTTAGCTAGGAGTCGAGTATGTGCGCTCGCGAGACATCAATGGATCACGTCCAGGCCCACCAGGAACGCGAGACCCAGCTCCACGCCGCAATGGACGCGGCTTTCGATGCCCTGATCTCGCTGGAACGCATGTCCGCACTGCCCGACATGCAGCAATCCCCAGACCTCGAATCCGAGCTTGTTCGGACAACGGAGTCGTTGCGCGAGGCGATCAGAGCGCTCCGGCTCGCGGGAACCGCGGAGCCAAGCATTCAGGAGCTTGACTTCGTCCTGCCGCGGCGTGCTCCGAGCAGATTCAGGAACAGTTAGTCCAAGCCGCTTCGCACCGCGTAGACAGCCGCCTGCACTCGGCTTGGCATCCCAAGCTTGGCGAGGATGCTGGAGACGTGGTTCTTGGCGGTTCGCGGGCTGATCCCGAGAGTCTCCGCGATCTCGGAGTTAGCGAGCCCGCGCGCGATCAGACGAAGCACCTCGAGCTCCCGCGTGCTCAGCCCGTCCGCCGCATGATCTGACGCTTGCCCGGGATCTTCCCGCCGCAGGCGACCGAGGATGACGGCGGCTGCCCGCGGCGAGAACCAGGCGGCACCCTCGGCGGCCGCCCGGACGGCGCTGACCAGGGAGGGGATGGGCGTCTCCTTGGCCACGAAGCCGCAGGCTCCGGCTTTCAGAGCGGCCTGGACATGTTCCTCGCCGGAGGCGACCGTCAACACGATCACCGAGGTCGAGGAATCTTCTTGGACGATCAGGCTTGTCGCCTGCACGCCATCGATGTCGGGCATCCGGAGGTCCATCAGCACAACATCCGGCCGCAGTTCACGGGCCAGGCGCACGCCGCTGCGACCGGAGGAAGCTTGCGCCACCACCTCCAAGTCCGGCTCGGAGGCTAGGAGCGACACCAATCCCGTTCTGAATAGATCATGGTCGTCGACGACCAGCACGCGCGTGCGCTTGCCTGCCGGCACGGTCGTGCTCACGGCGTCCCCCGTCGCTTGTTCATCACCGATCATCCCGCTCCCTGAAGTGGTCGGTCGCCCAACGATTCGAAGTGTGAGCTATATCGGTCTCGCGTGCGCCACCTTAAGGATTCGGCAGAAGGATTCGAAAAGACTGCCTGCGCTCAGCCGCGTCTGATCCATCCGCTTGCACGCCCCGGCGTTCGTCCGGGAGGGCTGACGGTAGACTGGCCAGCCGCTTGTCTTGGCTGCACCGATGACGTGATTCGTGGGTAAGCCCCGGCCGCCGATTCCGCCTGGTCCCTACTTGGTAGTGGGCCTGGCGCGATCGGGTATCGCCGCCGCACTCGCCCTGCGGGCCCGCGGCGATTCGGTAATCGGCTGCGACAGCGGCTCAGCGGACGACCCAGCGCTCGCTGCCGCTGCCGGCAGGCTTTCGAGCGCCGGGGTCGAAGTGATCCTGAATGCCACAGACGACGCCATCGCGCTGCGGACCGGAGCCCGGGCCGTCGTCAAGAGCCCTGGCGTGCCGCCGGGTGCCGGACCCATCGCCGGCGCGCGCGCCCGCGGGCTGCCCGTTCTGGGCGAGGTCGAGCTTGGCTGGCGTCTTCTCCCCAATGAATTCGTGGCGGTGACAGGGACCAACGGCAAGACCACCACCGCCGAGTGGGTCGGGCATATTCATCGTGAGGCGGCACTTCCAGTGACGGTCGCCGGCAACGTCGGGACGGCGCTGAGCACCCTGGTGGGCGGGCTACCCACTGAAACGACGGTGGTATGTGAGGCCTCCTCCTTCCAGCTCGAGGACACGCTCGAGTTCTCGCCTGAAGCGGCGGTGCTGACGAACATCTCGCCGGATCACTTCGACCGGCATGGCAGCTACGAGGCGTATTTCGCAGCCAAGCTCCGCGTGTTCGTCAACCAGGGCAACCACGATCTGGCGGTACTCCCGTCCGACCTCGACGTGCCGGATGTCGGTGGCTGCGCGCGACGAGTGATGTTCGGGTCCGATGCCCGTGCTGATGTGTCGGCACGCGCCGGATACCTCTGGTGGGTGAACGAGCCGCTGGTTGCGCTCGAAGAACTCGCGCTCCCGGGTGCGCATAATGTCCAGAACGCGATGGCTGCCGCCGCGGCGTGCCTGGCCCGAACAGTTGATGTTGATTCGGTCAGGAGCGGGTTGCGGACGTTCCCCGGCGTGCCTCACCGCCTCGAGCAGGTCGCCGTCTGCGATGGAGTGAGATGGGTCAACGACTCGAAGGCGACAAACGTGGCCAGCGCGCTTGTCGGGCTGCGAGCGTTCTCGAGCCCCGTCCGCCTGATTGCCGGCGGGCGCGGCAAGCAGCAGGACTTCTCCTCGCTCGCCCCAGCCGTGGCAGAGCGCTGCATCGCGGTCTACCTGATCGGCGAGGCCGCCGAGGAGCTTGCGGCCACGCTCGCCGGGACGGGTGTCCCCGTCACCGTCGCCGGGACGCTCGAGCGCGCGGTCGGCGCAGCTCGTCTGGCAGCGCGCGAAGGGGACGTGGTGCTGCTCTCGCCGGCGTGCTCGAGCTTTGACCAGTACCGGGACTTCGAGGCACGCGGCGAGCACTTCCGCGAGCTCGCGGGGGGTGGATGATGGCGAGCAGTGGGGCGGCAGCGGCAGGAGGGCGCTCTGGACGCAAATCGTCAGAACGGACGACTGCTGGGAGCACCGCGGGCCGGGCGGCGAGGAGCGCGGGGCGCGCCGCTCCTCCGCTGGAACACAGGATCTTGATGACGGCCACGCTGTGCCTGCTGGCGTTCGGGGCAGTGATGGTCTACAGCGCGTCGTCGCCGCTGTCCGTGCTCGCTGGGAGGGGATACGGGACCGGCGACTTCGTGCGCTATTTGATCTTCGGTGCGATCGGCCTCGCCTTCATGCACGTCCTGGCGCGCCGCGGCCTATCGCTCTTCGGTCCCCGGATGGTCAACCTGCTGCTGCTGGGGTCTTTCGCGGCCCTGGTGTTGGTGCTCGTGCCAGGCTTCGGAGTGCAGGTCAATGGCGCCCGTCGCTGGCTTGCCGCCGGTCCGATTCAGTTCCAGCCCTCCGAGGTGATGAAGCTGGCGCTCATTCTGTACTGCGCCCGCTATCTCGCCGATCACCCCAAGCGGATGGGGAGCTTTCGCCGCGCCGTGGCTCCGATCGCGGTGGTTGCCGGCCCGGCGTGTCTGCTGATCATCGTCGAGCCCGACCTCGGCACCGCCTTGGTGGTTGGCCTCACCCTGGGTGCGCTGCTGCTCGCGGCCGGGATGCCGGTCCGCCACCTTGCGATGATCGCGGGACTTGTGCTGGTGCTCGTGGGAGCGGTGGCGGTCTCCCAGCCCTACGAGATGGCCCGGCTGACCGCCTTCCTGCATCCGGCGGCCACTAAGCAAGGTCCCGGGTATCAGGCGTTCCAGGGACAGATCGCGCTCGGCTCTGGAGGCCTCGTCGGAGTCGGCCTCGGACGCTCGGTGCAGAAGGTGTACTACTTGCCAGAGGCCCAGACGGACTTCATTCTGGCCGTTATCGGCGAGGAGCTGGGAGTCCTGGGCATAGCTGGAGTGATCTGTCTGTATGGAATGATCGCCTACGCCGGGCTGCGGACCGCGCGCCGGGCCGCTGGGCGGTATGCGAAGCTCCTGGCGACAGGCCTGACCTCGCTGATTCTCTGCCAGGGCATTCTCAACATCTTCGTCGTGCTGGGGCTGGCGCCGCTCACCGGCGTGCCGCTGCCGTTCATCTCCTATGCGCCGACGAACCTGTGGGTGATGCTCGCGGCGATCGGGCTGCTACTGGGCGTGGCGAAGCCGGCTCGGCGACTTCAGGTCGTCGACCCCCCCTCGCGTGAGCGATCCGCAACTCAGCGAGCCGCGGATCGTGATCGGCGCCGGCGGGACAGCGGGTCACGTCGTGCCGGCGCTGGCGGTGGCGGACGCGCTGCGGGATGAGGGCGCGTCGGTCACGTTCATCGGCGGTGAGCGCGCTGAGCTCGAGCTCATCCCCGCTGCCGGATATGAGCTTCTCACCCTCCGGGTGGCGCCGCTGCCGCGTGGGCGCCCGGTGCGCGCGCTGCGCTCTGCGGTGATCGACGCTGCGGCCGTCGGACGAGCCCTGACGCTGCTGCGAGGGATATCGCCGGGGGCGGTGCTCGGGGCTGGCGGCTACGTGGCCGGACCGGTGGGACTTGCCGCTGCCCTCTCGCGACGACCGCTGGTGCTGATGGAGGCCGATAGCCATCTCGGCCTGACGAATCGCCTGCTGGCGCCATTTGGCCGTCGCGTCTGCCTCGCCTTCCCGATCGCGGGGCGTACGGGACGGCGCTACCTGGTGACGGGGCGGCCCGTGCCCAAGCCCGTCACCGACCGCGCGGCTGCCCGAGCTCGCTTCAGGCTGGGAGCGCAGGACACGTGCGTGCTCGTGTTCGGCGGATCCCAGGGGGCGAGATCGATCAACCAGGCCGCGGTGGAGGCGTTCTCGGGGGCGAGCTTCCGGGTCCTTCACGCCGCGGGCGAGCGTGATCTACCGGATCTACACGCGCCCGGACCTCACTACGACCTGCGCGGATACATCCCTGACTTCGGCGAGGCTCTCGTGGCGAGCGACCTGGTAGTCGCCAGGGCGGGCGGGTCTGTGTTCGAGATCGCCGCCCACGGGCGCCCGGCGGTCCTGATCCCCTACCCCCACGCGACAGCCGATCATCAAGCTGCGAACGCGCGCTTCATGGAGCGCGCAGGCGCCGCTGTGGTGATCCCCGACGATGAGCTGACCGGTTCCCGGCTCGCCCAAGAGGTCGGCCACCTCCTTGCAGACCCGACGCGGCTCGCGGCGATGGCTCGCGCCAGCGCCACCGTGGCGCGATTGGACGCGGCCCGCGAGGTGGCGCGAGAGCTGCTCAGCGCCGCTCGGAGGTAGGCAATGCACTCCGGCGACCCTCATTCCGCCAGCGATCCTGACTGGTCCTCGCGGCGCCTTCACTTCGTCGGCATCGGTGGTGCCGGAATGAGCGGGCTGGCGCTGATCGCCCGGTCGCTCGGCGCGCAGGTAACCGGCTCTGATCGCGCGCGATCGTCCTACACCGAGCGTCTCGAGCGTCAGGGGATCGTGCCTGCGGTCGGCCACGACGGGGCCAACGTGCCCGATAGGGCGCAAGTGGTCTACTCATCCGCAGTCCCCCCCGAGAATCCCGAGCGTCAGGCTGCGAACGGCCGCGAGATTCATCGCTCGCAGCTCCTGGCGGAGATTGCAGCGCTGCGCAAGTGCATCGCTGTTACCGGGACGCACGGGAAGACGACTACCTCGGGGATGATCGTCGCGGCGCTTCGCGGCTGCGGACTCGATCCGCCGTACGTGATCGGTGGCGAGCTGCGGTGCACAGGATCCAACGCCGGCTGGGGGACCGGAGAGTGGATCGTGATCGAGGCCGACGAGTCTGATCGCTCGCTGCTGGCCCTGGCACCCGATATCGCAGTGCTGACGAGCGCGGAGCTCGATCACCATTCGACATACCGCTCGAGGCTCGAGCTCGAGCAGACGTTCAAAGCGTTCATGGCCAGCGCGCGGGTGGGGGCGGTCGTGTGGGACCGCCCCGAGCTTCGCGCGCTGTGTCCCCTGGGCACCCGCACCTACGACGCACCCGAGGCGATCCTCACGGCGCTCGGCTCCAGGTTCCGCTCGAACGGAGTCCAGGTGACGCTTTCGGTCCCGGGCGCACATAACGCGATCAATGCCGCCGGCGCGCTCACCGCAGCCACGCTGGCGGGCGCCGACCCTACGTGCGCCGCGCGCGCGCTGGCTGAGTTCCGCGGCGCGCGGCGTCGTTTTCAGCTGCTGGGAGAGACCGGAGCCGGGATCCCCATATATGACGACTACGCCCACCATCCGACAGAAGTGGAGGCGGCGATCGCTGCGGCCCGGACGTTGCAACCGGGCAGGGTGGTCGCGGTCTTCCAGCCGCACCTCTACTCGCGTACCCAGGCGTTGGCCCGCGAGCTGGGGCAGGCGCTCGCCACGGCCGACGTCGGCGCGGTGCTGTCAATCTATCCAGCTCGTGAGCGGGCTGCAGACTTCCCCGGCGTGGAGGGGCTGCTCGTGGC
>CATPAX010000123.1 GCA_955652215.1 uncultured Solirubrobacteraceae bacterium
CAGTTCACGCTGCACGTCCCGGGTCATCTCCCGCTTGCGGATCGTCTCGCGCTTGTCGTAGAGGTCCTTTCCGCGCGCCTGCGCGATCTCGACCTTAGCTCGTGAGCGCTCGCCGCTGAAGTAGATCCTGGTCGGCACGAGTGTCAATCCCCGCTCGCGAGTCTTGCCCACCAGCCGCTCGATCTCGGAGCGGTGCATCAGAAGCTTGCGCGGGCGCTCGGGATCGTGGTTATCCCGTGCTGCGGGGCCATACGGCGGGATGTATAGCCCGATCAGCCACACCTCGCCGTCGCGCACCGACGCGTATGCGTCCTTCAGCTGGGCCTTTCCCTCGCGCAGCGACTTGACCTCGGTGCCGGTCAGCACGATCCCGCATTCGAACCGCTCCATCAGCTCGAAGCGGTACGCGGCTTGGCGGTTACGCGCGACGTCTCCCGGTGCCCCCTTGCGCTTGTGTCCTTTGGCCACGGCGCCTCAATCCTCCCAGGCCGGCAGCAGATCCACGCGGCCGCGCGGAGCCTCGACCCTGTCAACGATCACCCGCACGGGATCCCCCAGCTTGATTCGCCGCCCGCTGTGCGCACCGAGCAGCATCGTCCCGAGCTCGTTCAGCTCCCACCAGTCGCCGCGCAGCTTCCTCACCGGCAGCAATCCTTCGAAAGCTCCGTCGGACCCGAACGCGACAAATGCTCCAACCCCCGCAAGGCCGACCACCTCGCCGTCGAACGTAGCGTCGCCCTTTCCGAACAGCAGACGCTCCAGCAGGAAGCAGCGGGCGATGTCATCCGCGTCCCTCTCGATCGTCATCGCCTCCCGCTCGCGCGCTGAGCACCACGGTCCCGCCGCCATAACCCAGGAGGCTTCGGGAGCGGCCTGCTCGCCGTGCAGCGCCGAGAGCAGCGCGCGGTGGCAGATGATGTCCGGGAAGCGCCGGATCGGTGACGTGAAGTGGCAGTAGCTCGAAAGCTGGAGCCCGGCATGCCCGAGGTTCCGGTGGTCGTAGTAGGCCTGCTTCAGGGATCTGAGCACCAGCGCCGTCAGCCCGCGGCCGCTGCGCCCGGACCTGCGGAAATGCCGCTCGAGGAGCTGGGAAGCCTCGCCGATCAGATCTGCTGCCTGCTGCGAGGACATGTGACCGCGCGGCACGGGCGGAGTCGGGATTTCGAGCGACGCCAGCTGCTCGATCAGCCGCTCCGCCGCCGCCCCGTCGGGTCGCTCGTGGACGCGATAGAGCGCCGGGACCCGCCGCGACTCGAGCAGTCGCGCGACCTGCTCGTTGGCGGCGATCATCAGGTGCTCGATCAGCCGGTGGGACTCGGTCTGCGATACGGCCGCCATCGATGTGACGTTCCCCTCGCGGTCGAAGACGAACTCGGGCTCTGACGAGTCGATTGCAAGCGCTCCTTTCGCCTCCCGGCGCTCGGCGAGGGTGGCCGCCGCTGCGCGTGCCACATCGAGCCCCTCCCCCCAAGGCGACTGCGCCGACTCGGTGCCGTCGAAGATCCGGTCTACCTGTCCGTACTCGAGGCGGGCCGCCGAGCGGATCACCGACCGGTAGAACGCGGTCTTGGTGACCTCGCCACGGTTGATCACCAGCTCCGCGGTCACCGTGAGCCGATCCTCGCCGGGCACAAGCGAGCAGACATTGTTGGACAGCGCCGGCGGAATCATCGGTTCGACCGCCCCGGGAACGTAGACACTGGTGGCGCGCCGGTATGCCTCGCGGTCAATCAGGGAGCGGGGGCTGACGAATGCGCACACGTCGGCGATGTGAACCCACACCCGCCAGGAGCCGTCCTCGAGCGCCTGCGCCGAGATCGCGTCGTCGAAGTCCTTGGCGCCCGCGGGATCGATCGTGAACGCCGGCAGCGAGCGGAGATCCCGGCGCCCCGCAGCGGAGCGCTCAGCGCGCCAGTCCTCGGAAACGACCCGCGCTTCGTGCTCGAGCGCCGGATCGAATGAGCGCCGCAGGCCGCGGTCGATCATCACGGCCTCGATCACGGCACGGGCCACGTCGGACCGGCCGAGCCGCCGGGCGATTGTGGCCCGTCCTCCCCGGCGACCGTTACGACCAGCCCCGGCGCGGACGACGACGAGATCGCCCACGTTCGCCCGCTGGTCGCGGCTGACGACCAGGCGGGGCCCACGTTCGAAGAACGGCTCGGCGACGAGGAACTTGCCCCGCCGCTCGATCACGGCGACGTGAGCGCCGCCGGTGGCGTTGTCAGAGGACGGGTTCGCCCGGGCCGGCGCGCGTGGGGCCACGCTCAGCGAACTTCGGCCGCGACGGTCCGCTCGGCGGCCTGGAGCGCCTCGTCCTGACGCGTGGCGGGATCGTCGAGCGCGTACACGTTCGGCGTGATCCCCTTGCCCTCCCTGACCCCGCCACCGCCGAGGTTCGTTCCGTTCGGCGTGAAGTACTCACCGACGGTGATGTCGAGCGCACCGCCATTGGGCAGCTGCTGGATCTCCTGGAAGACACCCTTTCCGTACGTGTTGGTCCCAACGACCTTCGCCCGACCACGGTCCTTGAGCGCACCGGTGACGATCTCGGCGGCGGATGCGGTTCCGCGATCGACAAGCACGACCATCGGGATCCGCGGCGCAATCGCTCCGCCCTTGGCCAGGTAAACCTGGCGGGGTTGGCTGCGGCCATCGGTCGAGACGATCGTTCCGTCGGGGATGAAGATGCTCGCCACATTGACCGCCTCGTCGAGTAGGCCGCCACCGTTCTCCCGCAGGTCGAGGATCAGGGCCCGGGCTCCCTGGTGGAGCACCTGACTGACGTTCTGGCTGAGCTCGGCGCCCGAGCCCGACGTGAAGCTGGTGAGCGTCACGTCGCCGATCTTGATGTGGTGGTAGTTGACGATCGTCCCGGTCGCGACGGGGACCACGATGTTGGCGCGGGTGACCGGAATGACGATCCGGTTGCCCGAGCGCAGGAGGGTCAGAGTCACGCGGGTTCCCGCCGGCCCCGTGATCAGCGCCGACCCGAAATCGGTCGAGTGGTTGGCCAGCGAAGTCGAGTTGACCGCGACGATCACATCTCCGGGATGTAGTCCCGCACGCGCAGCCGGTGAGCCGGGAAACACATCGACCACGCGCAACCCGCGGGGGTCGAGATCGATGTCGATCCCAACCCCACTCAGGTGCGGGTTGGACTGATCCATGAAACGCCGGTAGTTGGACGGCGAGAAGTAGTGGGAGTACGGATCGTGCAAGCTCGCCACCATCGCGTCGAGCCCTTGGTTGACCAGTTGCGAGGAGTTGACGCGCCGGTAGTACTCCCGGTTGATCATGTCGAGCACCTGGCGCACCAGCGGTGTGTCGTTCTGGCTGACGAACGCACCGCGCACCGTCGACGGGATCCAG
>CATPAX010000124.1 GCA_955652215.1 uncultured Solirubrobacteraceae bacterium
CGTACCTTTCCCAGCACGCAGGAACGCTGAGCGGCACGTTCCACTTCGTCTCGGGTTCGACCTATTTCAAGACGATCAACCAGGGAAGCTTGCGCGGCTTCTCGGCCACCGCCAAGAAAGCTCCCAGCTGCAAGCCGCCGACGAAGAGCGTGTCCCACGGCACCTCTCTGGACGTGACCTCGCTGGTGGGCGGCATTGGCACTGGCACCTTCGACGACTTCAACATCCAGCGCGACACGAAGGGCCGCGTGATCGAGCAGTTCTCCGTCCTCGATTCGTCACACGTGAAGCAGGGCGTGGTCATCACCCATGCGATCGATGTGGCGAAGTTGTCTACGTCGGCGTTTACCAACGCAGCGGACCTGTCTTCCGCCAACGCGATGGCCTCGGGACAGTTCATGAGCGGTAGCGTCACGTTCACGAGCAGCGCGAGGTTCGATAACACGGCCTCAGGGACGGTCTCGGGGAGCATCACCGCGAAGTTTGACGGCCTTGGATCAGTGACCGTGCCGCAGGGCACCACATCTAGCGCTCTGTCGACCAGCTAACAGAGCGCACCGCAGTCCGGGCCCCTCGCGCAAGTGGCCCGGACTGCACTAACTGCACTAACCGTCGGGCTCCGGGACCTCGATCAGCGTCGGCGCCGATCGCTCCATCGCGTCCGTCAGCTCGCTCGCCAAGGCATCTGTGTCCGCGGCCCTCACTCCGGCACAGCCCAGCGCTCGCGCCAGCGCCGGCAGATGTGGCTCGGGCAGATCGACCCCGATCGCCGCGTCCCCTCGGGCGAGCATCTCGTTGCGGATCTCTCCGTAGCCCCGGTTGGAGAACACCACCACCGGGATCGACAGCCCGAGCGCCGCGGCGCTAGCCAGCTCGGCCAACGTGAACATCAGGCCGCCGTCGCCCGAGAGGGCCACAACCTCTCGCTCGGGAGAGGCAAGCTTCGCTCCGATCGCCGCGGGAACCGAGAATCCGAGCGTCCCGAAGCCGCTGGGGTAGATGAACCCGTTCGGGACATACACCGGCAGCGCCGGCAGCGCGCCGTAGTAGCAGGACATCGCGCTGTCGGCGGTGAAAATCGTGGCTCGCGGGGCTGCGTCGCGAATCGCGGCCAGCGGCTCCAGCCATCTCGACCCCTGACGCTCGACGTCTCGAGTCAGGGCCTCGCGCACGCGAGCGACCGATTCCCGGTTTGCGTCGGGCCGATCCGGTGCGGCAAGCGCCGCGGACAACGTGCGCAGGCAGCTGGCGGCGTCTGAGATCAGCGCGATCGTTGCCGGGGCCCCGCGGTGCGCCTGGTCTGGGTCGATGTCGATCCGGATGACCTGTCCTCCGATCCACAGCGGACCGTCCCAGAGGTCCGACTGCGCCAGCTCGGTGCCGATCGCGACGACCACCCCGGCGCTCTCGATCAGCTCTCTGGCCGCCGGCAGGTTCAGGCGGGCCCCAAGCGACAACGGATGGTCCTCAGGCACGACTCCCTTTCCGTTCGCGGTGCTCAGCACCGGCGCCCCCAAGCGCTCGACGAGAGCAATCACCTCCTCCCCCGCTCCCGCCGCCCCTCCGCCGACGATCACGGCGACGGTCCCTGCCGCGTTGAGGACGGATGCTGCATGCTCGAACCGCTCCCGGGGGGGCGCCGGAGCACTGACGATGGGCGCCCCCAACGGCTCGGCGTGCGCCTCTTCAGCCAAGAGGTCCAGCGGAATCTCGACATATGCCGGACGTGGTCGCTGCGATGCGAACGATGTAAACGCCGCCGCCAGCTCCTGCGCTAGCTCTTCGCCACCGCCCACTCGGACCGCACGCCCCACGACGCCCTCCATCGCCCGAGGCTGAGATGGCATCTCGTGCAGGTAGCCGCTGCCTCCCGCAGGATGACCGCGTGGCATCCCGGGCGCAAGGATCAGCAGCGGCACCGAGTCTGACCACGCCTGGGCGGCGGCTGTCGCGAGATTCATGACGCCGGGGCCGGTCGTGACGAACACCACGCCCGGCCGTCCACTCGTGCGCGCCCACCCGGTTGCGGCATAGCCGGCCCCCTGCTCGTGTCGCGGCAGCACGTGCCGGATGCCGGCGCCCGGCAGGTGCGCGTAGAGGTCCAGGTTGTGAGTCCCCGGGATGCCGAACACCGTGTCAACCCCGTGTAGGGCAAGGCTCTGCACGGCCAGCGCGCCACACGTGGCGGGCCGCCTCGAATCACCAGGAGCAGCGGGCACCGCGAGATCCTCGCGCATCGCCGCACCGTACCGAACACCCGCAACGCGGACCAATCGGCCGCCAGCAGTTGACCTGTCAACTACACTTGTGGTGGTGAGCGCAACCTCCTCATCTCGTCTTGACGGCGTCGCTTTGATCGCCTGGCGCAGCTATCTGCAGAGCCACGCCTCGATCCTTCGCGCCCTCGACGCCGAGCTCGTCGCCGCGCACGGCCTGACCACACGCGACTACGAAGTTCTGCTCTACCTCGCGCAAGCGCCCGACCGAAGACTGCCGATGTCAGCTCTCGCCGAGCGGACGATGCTGACCCGGTCAGGGATCACCCGCTTGGTCGACGGACTCGTGGCGGGCGGACTGATCGAGCGAGTCGCTTGCCCGGACGACGCGCGGGTCTGTTACGCCCGCTTGACTGACCCCGGCTACGAGAGCCTGCGGAATGCCGGTGCCACGCATGTCGGGAGCGTGCGACGGCTCTTCCTGGCGCATTTCAGCGACGGGGAGCTGGAGGATCTAGCAGGGTTCCTAAGCCGGCTACCGGGCGCCGGTCAAGATGTTGTCTGCGAAGTGGAGTGAGCTGAGAACAATGAGTACGTCGAGTCAAACCACGCCGGGGAATACGCCAAGTCAGACCACGCAACTGACTCCGATCGCCGCCGAGACCGACCTCGGTGCGGTGCGCCTCACCGTCTCGGATATCGCCCGCTCGCGCGCCTTCTACGAGCGCGCCACCGGGCTGTCCTCATTCGATCACGTGGACGGCGGGGTCTCGCTCGGCGTCGACGCCGAGCATCCGCTGATCGAGCTGGTCGGCGACAGTGACGCGGCGGCGCTGAACCGCCGCGCTACGGGGCTCTACCACCTCGCGATCCTGCTCCCGTCGCGGCGCGATCTCGGATTCGCGCTCGCGCGGATAGCCGAGGCCCGCTGGCCGCTCGACGGCGCCTCCGACCATCTGGTCAGCGAGGCGCTGTACCTCTCCGATCCCGACGGGATCGGGATCGAGATCTATCGAGACCGGCCACGCGATCAGTGGCGCCGGGATCGCGATCAGCTTCAGATGTCCAGCGAGCCGCTCGATCTCGATGGCGTCATCGGCGAGATCCAGGGCGCGCAGGAGCTCCAGAGTCGTGCGCCCGCGGGAACCAAACTCGGTCACGTGCACCTTCAGGTCGCCGACCTCAGCGCGACCGAAGACTTCTACGGCGGCGTGCTCGGCTTCGACGTGGTGGTCCGTCTGTACCCGGGCGCACTGTTCTTCTCAGCCGGCGGCTACCACCATCACATCGGGACGAACGTTTGGCACAGCCGCGGGGCGAGCCCTCCCGAGCCAGGGGCGGTCGGGCTGCGGAGCTTCGAGATCGTGCTCCCGAGCAACGCCGAGCGCGACCGCGTGCTCGATCGGGTAAGGGAGGCCGGCATCGAGATGACCCACAGCGATGCGGGAGTCCTGATCCGCGACCCGTCCGGCAACGGCGTCGAGCTGCGGGCTGCCTGACCGCCCACGGCCCGCCGTCCGCTCACCGGGCGGCCGGCCCCGGCCGCTACCCTACGGGCCGCGGCGACGTGGCGGAGTGGCTACGCAGCGGCCTGCAAAGCCGTTTACACCGGTTCGATTCCGGTCGTCGCCTCTGGATGGAAGCCTGGCAAAAAAGCAGCTCTCGGGAAAGCGTTCGTCCACGACGAGCGGGCCTGTCGCCGGAGCTCGGAGATCCTGGCCCGCAGGTGCTCGGCGGGTTTGGGATGGCGGCATGAACCCTGCCTCCGACGCCGATCTGCGTCTGGCGTATCGGGCTTGCCGGCGGATGCACCGCCGGTACGACCCGACGTTTTATTTGGCGGCCCGGCGCCTCCCGTCCGATGTACGGCCCGCGGTGCACGCCCTTTACGGGTTCGTCCGCGGTGCGGATCAGCTCGTCGATGGCGCAGGCCGCTCGCCCGATCCCGCGGCGCGGCGCCGAGCCCTGGACCGCTGGCAGGAAGAGCTCGAATGGGGCATGGCGACCGGACGCTCGCGGCATCCGGTGATCGCTGCGCTGGTGGATGCCGGCCGCAGACATGATCTGCCGCTCGCCGAGCTGTCGGTCTACATGGACTCCATGCGCATGGACTGCGATCCCGTTCGGGTGGCCACTCGTGCCGAACTCGACAAGTACATGCGCGGCAGCGCCGGCGCGGTCGGATTGATCATGGCGCCCCTGATCGGCGCGCCCAGGGAGCTCCACCACACTGTGGCCGAGCTGGGCACCGCGTTCCAGCTGACGAACTTCATCCGGGATGTTCGCGAGGACTACGAGCTCAACCGGGTTTACCTTCCGGCCGAGGAGCGAGCGCGTCTGGGCGTCAGCGTCGATGACATCGCCCAGCGGCGGATGACCAACGGCTTGCGCGCGCTTGTGGCGGCCGAGGTCGGGCGAGCTCGGCACATGTTCGGGAGCACCGCGATCTTGCACGAGGTTTTGCATCCCGCGGTGCGCCCCGGGATCGTCCTGGCTCGCTCGGTCTACGAACGTATCCTCGACCGGGTTGAGGCCTTCGACTTTGATGTCCTAGGCCGCAGCATCCGCGTGCCGCCGTGGCAGCTGGGCAGCGTGGCAGTCGCCGCACTGTCCGCTGGGCGCCGGCCGCAACCGGTATATGGAAAGACGGTGAGTTGACCGACTCATCCTTCCGCAGCGCGGGGGCGGGGGTTCGCAGATGACCGTGCGGGCCACGGCCCGGGGTGCGCAGCGAAGCTCGCTCGACGGGTTGACGGCGGACATTCTCATCTGCGGCGCCAGTTTCGCCGGCTTGGCGGTGGCGCGCGAGCTCGCGGCCTCCGGCGCTTCGGTGCTGCTCGTGGACCGCTACGAGCTCGGCGAGCGGGCCACTTCGGCATGCGCGGCACCGACTCCGTGGCTGCACGCAATGGGACTGTCCGAGGCGATCCGGCAGGAGATTCCGCACATGCGGTTCACCACCCCCCACGGCTCGGTGCGCTACCGCCTGCCCTGGAGCTGGGCAGCGTTCGACTACCGCCGCCTCTGCGAACTGCTCTACGCGCAGTGTGACGCGCGCTTTCACACTGCCAAGGTGGAAGGCCGCGCGGCGCCTTGCGATGGCCTCGCCGCAGACTTGATCTCGGTCACCACGGACCGTGGCGTACTACACGCTCCGCTGGTGGTCGACGCCATGGGGTGGCGACGCGTGCTCGGTCAGAGCGGCTACCAGCCCCCCGAGGCGCCGTTATCGCGGGGGCTTGAGGTGCACCCCAACGGTCACGGGGAGGACCTCGATGTGTGGATCGAGCGCACTCTGGTGCGACGGGGATACGGTTGGCGGGTGCCCGCGGGCGGTGAGGCGCGCGTTGGAGTTGCCTCCTACGCACCGGCTGATCACGTCCGCGAGCCGACCGTCGAGCTGGCCGAGCGTCTACAGCTCGACGCGGTGCGCTACCAGGGCAACTGGTTCCCTCATCGCTTGCGAGCCGCGGCAGAAGATTCGATCTTCTTCGTCGGCGACTCCGCCGGCCACTGCTTTCCGCTCTCAGGTGAGGGCATTCGCACCGCGTTCTACTTCGGCATCGCCTGCGGCCGGGAGCTCAGAGCGGTGCTCGAGCAACGGCGTTCGCGAACCGAGGCGGCGGAGTGCTATGCCGCGTTCAGCGCCGCACACGCGCGCGCTTTCTCGATCGCCGGGCACCTGCAGCGAATCGTTCCGGCACTGCCCCCCCGGCTCCTCCTATCCGGGCTTCGGTTGCTGGCACACCAGCGTCTCGTTGATCGAACCTTCGGGTGGTACCTCGATCAGGTCCATCCTTCGTTTGCCTCGCCAGGGTCATTTCATCAAACGGACAAGCTAGGCCGCCATCCAGCGCAGTCGCCAGGACAGATCCAGGCCACTTACGCGAGGAGCGCAGCCAGCAATGACCCACTCTCACCCGGAACCTCTTAAAAAGCGCCGCCAGGACATGGCGTGTCGAACGTCACCCGCGAGCTAGTAACTGCTCGTTGACGAACGGGATCACGTGGGCGCCGAAGGCGGCCAGGGTCTCGTCCTGCGCGTCGTGCTGGAGGTACAGGCCGTAGTGGTCGACGCCTAGGTCGGCAAGCTCCTTGAGCCGCGCGATCTGGGTCGCGGGGGCTCCGATCAGGCAGAAGCGTTCAACGATCTCGTCGGGCACGAACTCGGTGTGGGTGTTGCCGGCGCGGCCGTGCTCGTTGTAGTCATATCCCTGGCGTCCGGCGATGTAGTCAGTCAGGCTCCTCGGAACCGCGCCGCCTTCACTGCCGTAGCGATTGACGATGTCGGCGACATGGTTCCCGACCATCCCGCCAAACCACCGGCACTGATCGAGCGCGTGGGCTCGCGCCGCATCGCTGCCGTCGGTGACATAGGCCGGAGCCGCGACACACATGGTCAGCGTGCCGGGGTCTCGCCCGGCGGCCGCCGCGGCATCACGCACCGTCTGGATGCTCCACGCGGCAATGTCGGGATCCGCCAGTTGCAGGATAAAGCCGTCCCCGACCTCGCCCGCGAGCTGAAGCGCCTTAGGGCCATAGCCCGCCACCCAGATCGGCAGTCGGCTGTGCAGATTCCAGGGGAACCGGAGCGTGGTTCCCTTGTACTCGGCAGCCTCGCCGTTCGTAAGCGCACGGACCACCTCGATGCACGCGCGCAGCTCGGCGAGCCTGACCGGCTTGCCGTTGATCGTCCTCACGGCGGAGTCACCTCGGCCGATTCCGCAGATCGTGCGGTTGCCGTACATCTCATTCAAGGTTGCGAACAGCGACGCCGTAACCGTCCAGTCGCGGGTCGCCGGATTGGTCACCATCGGCCCGACCTTCAGCTTGTGGGTGCAGTCGAGGATCCGGCTGTAGATAACGAACGGCTCCTCCCACAGCAGGTGGGAGTCGAACGTCCAAGCGTGGCTGAATCCGTAGTTCTCAGCCTGCCGCGCGAGCTCGATGACGCGCGCCGCGGGCGGATTGGTCTGCAATACGACGCCGAAGTTCATGGCCTACGTGGCTCCTCTGGAAGTGAGTTCATCCGCCCGGACCAGAAGCCTGTCCACGGTCCGTCCGTACGCTTCGATCCCAACTTTGATCGCCTGCTCAGGAGAGTCCTCGATCGCCGCGTGCGAGATCGGCGGGTCAGACTGCACGAAGATCATGGCCGTCGGTACCACGCGACCGATCTCCGTGGCGTCGTGCAAAGGCCCGCTCGGGACCGGCTCGTCCTGATCGCCACTGGCCTGCTCGACGCTGTCGCGAGCGATCTGTACGAGCATCGGGTCGAACTTGGTGGGCGCGGCGCTGAAAACCTTGCGGACCTCGAGCGTGCAGTTGAACTCCTCAGCGGCGGCGCGACACATTTCGTGCGCCTCGGCGAGCATCGCCGCGAGCTCGCTCGGATCGAGGTGCCTCTGGTCGAGCTGCATCTCGGTGCGACCGGCAACCGCCGTGATCACGCCGGGGCTCGAGTGAAGCCGCCCGACCGTGGCGACTCCGCCGTGCTCGATCGCGCTTTCCCGTATCCCCAGCATGGCGCGCGCCCCCGCTGCGAGAGAGTCCTGGCGCAAGCGCATCGGCGTCGATCCGGCGTGCGCGGCTTGGCCGACGAACGTGATCAGGTGGCGCTCGACGCCGAAGGTCCCGCTCACCGCTGCGGACAGGCGGCCGCTGTCGAGCAGGACAGGACCCTGCTCGATGTGAAGCTCGAGATACGCCACCGCCCCGTCAAGACGGTCTTTCGCCGAGGACGCCGCATCGAGGTCGACCTCACAGGCCGCAAGTGCGTCGCCGAGCGTTACTCCGCCCGCGTCTGTGAGCTCCCGGACGTCGTCCGGATCGAGCGTGCCTGCACAGGCTGAGGAGCCGAGCAGGCTGCGTCCGTATCGGGCCCCCTCCTCGTCGGCCCAGTCGACGAACCGCACGCCGATCGGCGGCTTCGTGTCGCTACGGGCCAACTGCCGGACGGTCTCGAGCGCGGTCAGCAGCCCGAGTGCTCCGTCGAGCCAGCCGCCATCCGGAACCGCGTCGATGTGGGACCCCACGATCAGGAACTGTTCACGTTCGTCGATGGCCGCCCACAGGTTGCCGGCCGGGTCCTGGTCAGCTTCCAGCCCGCACTCCGCGAGCTTTGAGCGCAGCCACGAGCGCGCCTCGAGCCACTCCGGGGTCCAGGCCAGGCGCTTTGCGCCGGCGAACCTCCCGCCGCTCTGGGAGGCAAGCTCGTCGAGGTCGCCGATGACCGCCCCGGGGTCGAGCCGTAGGGAGCTCACACTGCCGCGCCCGAAGCCGCGCGCAGGGTCCGCGGGACGAACCGCCCGTGGCCGGGCTCCGTTTTGATCTCACCACGGTCGTAGACCAGTGTTCCGCGCGAGAACGTCTGCCGCACGCTGGCGCTCGCTGTTTCGCCTTCGTAGAGGTCATAGTCGACGTTCATCAGCGAGGTCGCGACGCCGTAGGGCCGTGGCGCGGCGGGGTCGAGGACCACGACGTCGGCATCCTGCCCCGGCGCCAGCGCGCCCTTCTCGTGCAGACCGAACCGCCTCGCGATCGTCGTGCTCGTTCGCTCGACTAGCTGTGGGCGCGTGATACGCCCCGTCAGCACGCCTTCGTCCCACAGCTTCGGGAGGCGGTGCTGGATCAGGGCGAGCCCGTTCGGCACCAGGCTGAAGTTCGCGAGACCCCGTGCCTTTTGCTCGTCGGTGAACGGGCAATGGTCGGTGGAGATGCTCTCGAGCACGCCGCGCTGCACGTAGTCCCAAAGGAGTTCGTGGTTCGCCGCGTCGCGAAGGGGCGGCGAGCAGATGTAGCGGCATCCCTCGACGCCAGGACGCCGGAGGTCATCGATGTC
>CATPAX010000125.1 GCA_955652215.1 uncultured Solirubrobacteraceae bacterium
ATCTGACCTTCGAGCTCTGAGGTGTGCATGATCTTGATGCGAGGTAGGAACCCGAGCTGCACGGCCTGTCGCGCCATCGAGAACGAACCCGTGATCGCGGCCTGCGAGGCGATGATGGTCGCGGCCGTCGCCAGGAACACCATCGCGATCCGTGCTCCACTTGGAACCAGCAGATAGAACGGGTTCGAGATCGTGTGTGGGTGAGCGAGAATCAGCGCGCCCTGGCCGAGGTACGAGAGAAGCACGGCCGGAAATACGATGGCGAACCAGGTGAGCCGGATCGGACTTGCGCCGAAATGGCCGCGGTCTGCATACAGCGCCTCGGCGCCTGTGACCGCCAGCACCACGGCTCCCAGGGTCAGGAACGCGGCGACCCCGTGGTCGACCATGAATCGTGCCGCCCAGGTCGGAGACAAGGCCTCGAGGACGCCTGGGTGGGCTAACACTTCGCGGCCGCCGAGGACCCCGATCACGGTGAACCAGATCAGGATCACCGGTCCGAACAGCCAGCCGACCGCGCCGGTACCTCGGCGCTGAATCGCGAACAGCCCCACGAGGATCGCGAGCGATATCGGGACGACCAGGTGCGCTGCGCTTGGCGCTGCCACTTTGAGCCCCTCGACTGCGGATGTGACTGAGATCGCCGGCGTGATCATGCCGTCGCCGAAGAACAGGCCTGCCCCGAAAATGCCGAGCGTCACCAGCAGCGTCGTGCGTCCCACCTTGCGGCGCTCGATCAGAGCTGCCAGCGCCATCACGCCACCATCGCCGCGGTTGTGGGCGCGCATCACGAACAACGCGTACTTGATCGAGACGATGATCGTCAGCGCCCAGAAGATCAGCGAGACGACTCCGTACACGCCGGCGATCGAGGCCTGGGCGGCATTGGCGTGCTTGGTGAAGATCACCTGCTCGGCGTAGAGCGGGCTCGTGCCGATGTCACCGAACACGACTCCGAGCGCCCCGAGCGCGAGCACCGTGCGGCTGGCGTGCGCAACTACATCGCGCTCCTCGTTGGCCTTCTCCGAGAACGACGCTCCATTTGTAGTTGGGCGTGGCGCCGCCGACACCGGCCAGTAGCCGAGCTTGTGAGCCCCTTCGTTGAAGCTCCGCCGCGTGGCCGGCTTTGTCCCGTTTGAGGCCCCGTTGGTCTTCTCCGGCGGGAGCTTGTGCGCGGCCTCGTGAAGGCTGCGACGCGGCGGTGTCGTACTCACCTCACCGCTCCTCCCGAGACCGCTGCCAGTCCGGACGCATCGCCGTGGGCGAGACGGCCGGCTCGGTCATTCCGCAGCCGGACTGAGGCGGGGAGCCACGTCCGGCTCGACGTCCCGACGCTCCCGGATCTTTCTGATGGGACGCCGCCGGGCGACCAGGATCCTGCCGCCCAGATCGACGACGAACGCACTGCGCCAGTTGCTCGCCGCTGCTGGGCCATCGCGCTCGCCGTCGTCGTCGCGATCAGTCCTGGATTCGTCCGCCATCTGGTTCGTGCTCCCGTCGCTGGGGTACAGGACCCAGGAAAGCCCAAGCGGACACCGCGAGCTATCGGTAGTCCTACCTATCTTGTGTTCCAGCGCGCCGACGAGCAGCAGCGGTTACGCGGCCCTGCGCCCATAGGTGCAAGTGCCCACTTCGGATGGCGCGGGCCGAACGCGCAGCGATGGCTAGGGTTCGAGCAGGCCGCGGCGGATCGCGTAGCGGGTCAGTTCGGCGACGTTTCGCATACCGAGCTTCTCCAAGATGCTTGCGCGATGGTGGTCGACCGTCTTACGGCTGATCACGAGCTCCTGAGCGATCTCGTCGCTCGTGTAGCCCTCAGCGATCAGCTTGACGACCTGCAGCTCCCGCGGCGTGAGCGGATCTTCGGGCGCCGCCTCGCCCCTTCGAGCCTGCTCGAGATATTCCCGGATCAGGGCGGCAACCGCCCTCGGATACAGAAATGGCTCGCCGCGCATCGCCGCGCGGCAGGCATCGACAAGGTCGCGGTTCGCAGCGGACTTCAGGACGTAGCCCGACGCTCCCGCCTTCAGTGCCTCGAAGAAGTACTGCTCGTTGTCGTGCACGGACAGGATCAGGACGCGGAGGCCGCGGCGGCGCCGGCACAGCTCGGCGGTCGCTTGCAGGCCGGTCAGCCTTGGCATCGAGACGTCGAGGATCGCGAGGTCGACCTCGTTGGCTAGCGTCTTCTCGACCGCCTCCACGCCGTCTGCAGCCTCGGCGACGACCTTGATGTCGGGCTCGCCATCGAGCACGGCGCGCAGGCCGCTGCGCACCACTTCATGATCGTCGGCAAGTAGGACCCGTGTCTGCAGCGGCGTCGCCATCGCTCACACCGCGGGCACGCTGAGGACGACCTCGGTGCCGCTGGCCGGATCGGAGCGGATCTTGAGCTGCGCGTCGATCAACATCGCGCGCTCGCGCATGCCCCCGAGCCCGCGCTCTTCCATTGCTTCAGGGAGGCCCGTCCCGTCGTCGCTCACCGCGAGCACCACATTGGGCCCGTCATGCCTGAGGCGGACGGTGACCTCAGTGGCGTTGGCGTGACGAAGGGCGTTGGTCAGAGCCTCCTGCGCGACGCGGTAGACGACGAGCTCCACCTCGGCCGAAAGTGCCGGGAGATGCCAATCCAAATCACGGTTCACCCGGATCCCGCTCTGGCGGTCTACGCGCGAGCACAGCGCGATCAGCGCGTTGACGAGCCCGAGATCGTCGAGCGCCTCCGGCCGCAGATCGCGTCCGATGCGATGGACATCCTCGAGGCTCCGCTGGACCGTCTGGGCGATCTCCTCCAGCGCCTCGCCCTGCACCGACGGTTCGCCGGCCGCGCGTTCAGCGCGCAACGCGATCGCTGTCAAGGTCTGCCCGATCTCGTCATGCAGCTCACGAGCAACCCGTTTGCGCTCACCCTCCTGGGCGGCCAAGGCGCGCATTCCGCTCGCGCGCCGTTCGCCCTCGAGGCGATCGAGCATTGCGTTCAGTGCCCGTGCGAGCGCGAGCACCTCCTGCCCGGCGCCCTCGGGCGGCTCAGCGCGACGCCCGGGCTGACCGGGATCGACCGCGCCCATCAGGGCGGCGAGTCGGCGCAGCGGAGCGAACGCCCGGCGCAGGAGCAGCAAGTCGACGGACAGCATCACGGCCAGGAGGAGCGCGAGGATCACGAGCTCGCTCGGCGTTGCGACCCGGTGCACCGTCACCGGTGCCCAGGCCACGATCGCGAACGCGGCGACGAACACGACGGTGTTCGCCGCAAACACCCGCCAGAGGAGAGAGACCCGATGCCACGCCCGCTGAGGACGGGCTCGCCCCGACCCGTCGCGCGCGAGCACGGGTGACGGCTGTCGGTCACCCGTTACCGCGGGCAGCTTGGCTTCAGTCGGGGAGAGCATTCGCTTCGCGCTCACAATGGTCACACCGCGAGAGCGCCCTCCGCCCAACGTTAGCGCCAGGCGTCGCTCGGCTCAGAGGAAGCGATGCATGATCAGCAAGCCGACATACCCGTGCTTCGGGTGGTCAAAGGCTTTCGGAACGCTCGCCAGCACTCTGAACCCCAACGAACGCCAGAGAGCGACCGCGCCTTCGTTCGTCTCGACGACCGCATTGAATTGAATTGCTCGGAAACCGTTCGTGCGAGCCCAGTCGATCACATGCTCGCCGAGCGCCCGTCCCGTACCGCGACCGGAATATCGCGGATCGACCATGAAGCTCGCTGACGCAACGTGTGATCCCGGACCACCGCGATTGGCGTACATGTTGGCCGTGCCGAGGACGATCCCGTCGTCATCGGCGGCCACGACCGTCCGGCCTGGTGCAGTGACCATCCAGAGGTGACGGCCCTCGGAGTAGTCCATGTCCGGGTCGTAGGCGTAGGTCTCACCGGCGGAGACGATCTCGTGGAAGAACGGCCAGATCGAGTCCCAGTCGTCGGGCTGCGCGTCTCTGATCACCATGCCCGCAAGTACAGCAGTCGTTGTTCCTGACGAGGAATGGCCCCTCGGCGCTGAACGCCGCGTGTGGGATGCCGTAGCGGCGTCCGGGACCGACGATCACATCGTGCATCCACGGGCCGAGGGCCAGATCCGTCAGCCGAGGTGGTGCCAGTAAGTGATGCCAACGCCGATCCGGACAAACCCCTCTGCCGAATAGACCCGTTCGCCATCGGGTGTCGCGTTGAGGACCGCGACCTGGACGCCGGCGACGCGCGCTGGCTCGCAGACCGCCCGCAGCAGGGCACGGCCCAGCCCCCGGCGCTGGAAGCGCGGCCACACGTCGATGTCGTAGATGCCAACGGTGCCGGCGGGAGCAAACGCCCAGGCGCGACCGGCGAAGTGACCATCCAGGCGCGCGACCGCGTGCCACGCACGCCCGTCTGACCCGTCCGCGAGAGAGAGCAACCGCTGGCCCTCCTGCCCGTACTCCGGAACACGGTTGGAGATCGTTACGCGGCGGTCGTCGGGCCTGGCGATCGCCCCGAGCGGCGCGGCCATCCACCAAGGTTCCCACCCGCGCTCAAACCCCACGGTTTCAAGACCCGAGGCGTCGACATCGCTACCAAGCCACGCCCCCACGATGCAGGCGTTACGAATGCCGGCCGCGTCGACGCCTCGGCGGGCGGCGGCCGCGTCGATCGACCGCGGGAAGTTGAGCATCAGTTGGCGATCGTGAGCCTGCCAGGACCACCGCAGCCCACAGTCCTCCCACACCTCGCCACCGCCAGCGACCGCAACCGCCGCATTCCACGCAGCCTGATTGCGCTCGCAGTCAGCAACGCTCACCAGCACGACGCGGCCAGCCTATCGATCCTGCGACAACGCCAGCGCACGAAAGCGGGCTGCCGACCACCTGCAACACTGGCAGCGTCCACCAAGCTCACTGGCTCGCGAGCATTGGGCAGGCCCGATCGAGGCCGGGCCGGGTGTGCATCCAGTCACGATCTGAGGAGAGGAAAGCATCGACATCACCCAACTGGTCCGCGACGACCATCATGAGCAACGCCGGCTGTTCGCCGTTCTGGAAGAGATTGACCCCAGCGACACCGAGCATCTGGCCGCCGTCTGGGGACGCTTGGCCGCGTTTCTAGATCTACACGCCGAGGCAGAGGAGCGGCACTTCTATCCCGCACTGCTGCGCCTCGGTAAAGGTGTAGGCGGCGAGCACACGCCCGAGGCGGAGACCGAGGACGCAATCCACGACCACAACGACCTCCGGGATGCCGTCGCCGCCGTTGGCAAACATGACGTCGGCAGCGACGACTGGTACGAAGCGATCGCAGCCGCCAACGAGGCCAACGGCGA
>CATPAX010000126.1 GCA_955652215.1 uncultured Solirubrobacteraceae bacterium
GCGATCGCGACCCACACCGGCCAGAAATCTCCGTGGGCACCGGACGCAAGCCAGATCAGCGTGCACACCGCGAACGCACCGAAGCTGCCGCTGGTCTCCTCGATCGCGCGTCGGCGAACTTTGCGCCTGCGCTCGACTCTCGCAGCGCGAAGCTGGGCGGGACTCAAAGGAAGCGCCGGCAGGTCGTTCATCAGCGATTGCAGATCGCCGCATGTCTTGGCCCGGTAGGCGGACTGGACCCGGTCACTCAGCTCGTCTTCGGTCAGCCGGCCGGCGGTGAAGTGCTCCCGTAGTTGCTCTACCGCGCCATCGCGCTGCTCGTCTGAGACCCGAAGCTCATCGGCGCTAGGCGCCATGACACTTCTTGTACTTCTTCCCTGAGCCACATGGACACGGATCGTTGCGCCCGGCGACCGCCGCCGGATCGACGCGACGCTGCTCGATCCGGGGAGCGGGCTCGCCGTTGCCCACCGAGCCATCCGCCGCGTACCCGTCGGCACCCACTGCCTCGGCGCCTGCGGCCGCCGCGATCGCCATCGCTCCCTGGGGCGCGTGCCCACCCGAGTAGGTCACCCGGCCGCCACCGGTTGAACTGCTCCCTCTCGGCGTGGGCCGTGGCGGAAGCGCGGGCGGGGCACCTGGTGCCTGGCCGTCGACCACCACCTGAACCTGGAAGATCAACCGGGCGAAGTCGTCCCAGACCGAGTTCATCAGGTCGCGGAACAGCTCGAAGGCCTCGTTCTTATACGCCACGAGCGGCTCGATCTGCGCCAGCCCGCGGAGTCCGATGCCCTCGCGTAGGTAGTCCATATCGCGCAGGTGCTCGAGCCAGCGGGCATCGATGATCTGCAGCAGTAGGAAGCGCTCGAGCGAGCGCATCAGCTCTAAACCGAGCTCTTCCTCTCGGCGCTGATACCGCCGGACAGCCTCCTGCTGCAGCCGCGTGACCAGATCCTCCCGGTCGATGCGCTGCGGGTCGATGGCGGCGAGCTCGGCGCTTGGCCCGAGCATCTCCTCGAACCGCCGCACCAGCTCAGCGACATCCCAGTCTTCGACGAAATCACCGGCCGTGTACTCGCCGACCAGGCGCTCGATCAGAGAGGTGATCTCCTCGCGCGCGGCTTCGCTCATGTCCCGTCCCTCGAGGATCTCGTCGCGGTAGCTGTAGATCACCTCACGCTGCTGATTCAGGACATCGTCGTACTCGAGGACCTGCTTGCGGGCCAGGAAGTTGAACTCCTCGATCTTCTTCTGCGCCTTCTCGATCTGCTTGGAGAGAAGCCCGGCCTCGATTGCCTCCTCATTTCCCTCCTCATCGACCGGGCCGAGCCGGTTGAGGATGCGGTACAGGCGGTCGCCGGCGTGGAGCCTCAGCAGATCGTCCTGCGCGGAGATGAAGAACCGCGATGCGCCCGGATCGCCCTGGCGCCCGGAGCGGCCTCGTAGCTGGTTGTCGATCCGGCGCGATTCATGGCGCTCGGTTCCGAGGATGAACAGGCCACCGGCGTCGAGGACCTGCTCGCGGGCCTCCTCCACCTGCCCCTCGATCTGCGGCAGAAGCTTTGCGTAGTGCTCGTCGAAGTCGGGGTCGCCTTCGCGCAACCCCAGCTTCGCGACCTCGAGCCGAGTGAGGTGCTCGGGGTTTCCGCCGAGCTTGATGTCGACGCCGCGACCGGCCATGTTCGTAGCGATCGTGACCGCGCCGGGAACGCCGGCCTCGGCGATCGTCTCGCCCTCGCGCTCGGCATGCTCGGGCTTGGCGTTCAGGACCGAGTGGCGAATCCCCTTGCGCTTGAGCCGCTCGGAAAGGAGCTCCGAGACCTCTACGGAGATGGTCCCCACCAGCACCGGCTGACCCTGCTCGTGGCGGGCCTCGATCTCCTTCATGACCGCGGTCCACTTGCCGTCCTTGGACTTGAACACCTGGTCGTTGTGGTCTTCGCGAACCATCGGCTGGTTGGTCGGGATCTGGACGACCGGTAGCTTGTAGATCTTCATGAACTCGGTGGCCTCGGTCAGAGCTGTTCCGGTCATTCCCGCGAGCTTGTCGTACATCCGGAAGTAGTTCTGGTAGGTGATCGTGGCCATCGTCTGGTTCTCCTCGTGGACGGCCACGCCCTCCTTGGCCTCGACGGCCTGGTGCAGGCCCTCCGCCCAACGGCGGCCCTCGAGGATCCTGCCGGTGTACTCGTCGATGATCTTGACCTCGCCTTCGATCACCGAGTAGTCGACCTCGCGCTTGTACATCGACTCCGCCTTCAGGGCCTGGATCAGATGGTTGACCAGCGGTCCGTTCTCAGCGCGGTACAGGTGATCGATCCGCAGGAACCGCTCGGCCTTCGCGACTCCGCGTTCAGTGACCGAGACCGTCTTGTGCTTCTCGTCGAACTCGTAATCAAATTCCGCCACGAACTCCTTCTTGGAGCGAGGGTCGAGACCTTCGGGCGTCTTGCCGGGGGTCATCTGGCGAGCCAGTCGCGCGAACGAGGAATAAACATCGGCGGCCTCCTCAGGCGCGCCGGAGATGATCAGCGGGGTGCGCGCCTCGTCGATCAGGATGTTGTCGACCTCATCGACGACGGCGAA
>CATPAX010000127.1 GCA_955652215.1 uncultured Solirubrobacteraceae bacterium
AGGAACAGCAGCGGCAGGAGGAAGTTGAAGAACGCGGCGCTCGGGTTGCGCCAGAACAGGCGCCGCTCGAGGCGGTACTGGCGCCAGGCGAGCGCCGCCGCCGAGGGGCCCCTGCCGCTTGCCGCCTGCGGCCTGGCTGCGACCACGTCACTCATCGCCATCCCCCGCGGTCAGCTCGAGGTAGACGTCCTCGAGTGTGGGACGGGTGACCGTCAGCCCGTCGAGTCGCTCGCCCCGAGCGAGAGCCTGACCGGTCAGCTCGTGGAGCAGGCTGGTGGGGTCGTCGGTCTGGTGCTGCACGATCGACCCATCCCCGTTTCTATACGCGATGCGGTAGGGCGATGCCCCCGCCCCGGCGCCGAGCTCTCGCGGAGCACCCTCGACGATTATCCGCCCATCCTTGATGATCGCCACGCGATCCGCGAGCGCCTGGGCCTCATCGAGGTAGTGGGTCGTGAGCAGGACCGTCTTGCCGAGCTCCTTCAGCGACCGGATCGTGTCCCACGCGTTGCGCCGGGCTGCCGGATCGAATCCCGTTGTCGGCTCGTCCAGGAAGATCAGCTCGGGATCGCCGACCAGCGCCAGCGCAAGATCGAGCCGCCGCAGCTGACCGCCCGAGAGGGTTCGGGAGAGCGCGTCCTCCTTGCCCTCGAGCCCTGTCAGCGCGATCACCTCTGAGACCGACCGGGGGTGCGGGTACATCGCGGCGAAGTGCTCGACCGCTTCCCGGACCTTGATGTGGCGATACAAACCCGTGCTCTGGAGGACGATCCCCACACGCGCACGAAGCTCTCGGGAGCGCTCCCCAGGATCGAACCCCAGCACGCTGACTTCGCCTTCGCTGCGCTGCCTGTAGCCCTCGAGGATCTCGACGGTCGTGGTCTTTCCGGCGCCGTTGGGCCCGAGCAGTCCGAACACCTCTCCGCGCCGGACGTCGAAGTCGATCCCCCGGAGTGCTGCGAAATCTCCATATGCCTTTCGCAGCGCCCGGACGCTGATAGCTTTATCCGGCACGCTCGGGATGATGCCAGCGTGCTGGTAGCGGCTCGTGGACCGCGTGATCGGCGAGGTAGGCAAGCGCTGGTTGGCGGCGGCCGTCCACAGCTAGGAGAACCCGCGTTGGCACGTAATCTGAGACATACGGAGTCGCGGTGAGGCGCGTCTTCGAGCTTCCGGCCTACCGGCGGCTGCTCCTCGCCTACACCCTCAACGAGCTGGCGTGGGGCATCGGATCGCTGGCGCTGTCCTATCTGGTCTATCGGCGTACGGGCAGCGCGGCGGGGGCCGCCGCTTTCTTCCTGTCCGCGCAGTTCGTCCCGGCGCTGCTCGCGCCGATGCTCGTGGCGCGGGTCGACCAGCTCCATCCGCGGCGGGTGCTCCCGAGCTTGTATGCGCTCGAAGGCGGATTGTTCCTCGCTCTCGGATGGTTCGCGGGGCGTGCGCCGGTGCCGCTGGTCCTCGCACTTGCGTTGCTGGACGGGGCGCTCGCGCTGACCGCGAGGCCGCTGGCCAGGACGGCCACGGCGACCGTGACCAGGCAGGCCGGTCTCCTGCGCGAGGGCAACGCGCTGATCAACACCAGCTTCTCGATCTGCTTCATGGCCGGCCCGGCGCTCGGCGGGGTCGTCGTGGCCGCGGGCGGCGCAAGCGCCGCTCTGTACGCGAATACGGGCCTGTTCCTGGCCATCGCGCTGAATCTCGCCACCGCGCGCCGGCTGCCGGCCCCGGCGTCCGAGCGCGCCCCCACCGCCGGCCGCCTCCGCGCCGCCATCGCGCACATCCGCCATCAGCCCGGGGTGCGGGCGGTGCTGAGCCTGCAGGCGGGCGCGCTGCTGTTCTTCACGCTGGCAATCCCGGTCGAGGTGGTCTACGCGGCGCACTCGCTGCATGCGGGCGCGAGCGGTTACGGCATCCTGCTCTCCTCCTGGGGCGCTGGGGCGGTCGTCGGGAGCGCTATCTACGCGCGCTGGCGCGGGCTGCCCGGGCGCGAGCTGATCGCCCTTGGATCGCTGACCGTTGGCGTTGGTTTCCTCGTGACCGCCGCCGCGCCTTCGCTGGGGCTGGCGATCGGTGGCTCGGTGATCGCGGGCGTCGGCAACGGAATCGAGACAATCGCGGCTCGGACCACGCTCCAGGAGCGGACTGAGGAGCGGTGGATGGCGATGGTGATGAGCTTCAGCGACTCGCTCTATCCGATCGCGACTGGCGTGGGCATCGTCGTCGGCGGGACGATCGCCGAGCTGGCCGGTCCGCGTGTGGCACTGGCGAGCGCGGGCTGCGGCGGGCTCGTGATGACGGCGGTGGTGTGGGTGGTCTTGGGAGCGGGCACCGCCCACCGGGGGAGCAGGCTCGAACCTGTCAAGGCCGACGCGATGGAGCCCGTGCGTCAGTAGCGTTTGGCCCCGTGCGACGGGCTTGCATCGATATCGGTTCGAACACGACGCGGCTGCTGGTCGCAGACTGCGACGGCGAGCGCCTTCAGGAGATCCACCAGTCCCGCGCGTTCACGCATATCCGCCGTGGCATCGAGGGCGATGGGACGATCGCTGACGCGAAGCTCGAGGAGGTGGTGGCGGTGGTCAAAGCCCACCTCTGCGAGGCCGCCGCGCTCCAGTGCGAGGAGGTCCGCTGCGTCGCCACGGCGGCCATCCGGCGGGCGCCAAACTCCTCGGCGCTGATCACTGCGATCCGCGACTCCAGCGGTTTGGCCACGGAGGTGCTCTCAGAGCAGGAGGAGGCACGGCTGGCGTTCGTGGGCGCGGCACGTACGCTGGGCCGAGCTCCCAAGGGTCCCTTGGGCGTCGTTGATGTCGGCGGCGGCTCGTCGGAGCTCGTCGTCGGGACAGCGCCCGACGCGATCAGCTGGTCGGCGTCGTTTGACCTCGGCTCCGGCGATCTCGCCGACGAGTTCCTGCGCTCCGACCCACCGTCGGCGGCGGAGCTCGCGAGGACGCGCGATCGGATCGCCGCGGCGCTAGGAGCGGTCGAGGTCCCGCGCCCGTGTGAGGCGGTGGCGGTCGGTGGCAGCGCGGCGTCGCTTCGGCGTCTCGCTGGACCGCTGCTGGACGCTGAGGCGTTCGCCCGCTCGCTCAGCGTGCTCGCCGCCGAGCGGGCGGCCGACGTAGCGCGGAGCTTCGGCTTGGAGCTCGAACGGGTGCGGCTGCTGAGGGCCGGACTGCTGATTCTCCAGGCGGTCTCGCAGGTGTTTGGCGTCTCGCTCCAAGTCGGTCAAGGCGGCCTGCGGGAAGGAGTCCTGCTCGATAGGCGTCACGGTCTATGGAAGCGCACAAGCCAAGACTGACCTCTGACGGCTTACGCTCCCCACACAGCACTTGAGAGAAGGAGGATCGAATGACAGTAGGAAGCTCCACCCATAGGCGGCTCTTAGTGACCGCCCTGGTCGCGCTCGCGCTTGCGCTCGCGGGCTGTGGCGGCGGTTCGAGCTCATCTTCGTCCCAGTCATCGAGTAGCACCCCGGCTACGACGACATCGAGCAGCTCTAGCGCCCCGGCTACGACGTCGAGCAGCTCTAGCTCCTCTGGCGGTATTCCGCAGGGAGCGAACGCCGGAGACAAGGACGCCGACAACCAAGGTGGTCCCAGTGATGGGGACGGCAATCTCTAGGAGGCTTGCGCACGCATCCCTGCTGCTCGCTCTGTGCGCAGCGGGATGCGGTAGCAGCTCAGGCTCAGCGTCCCAGTCGAGCACCACGGCGAGCTCGAGCTCGGCGCCGAGCACGAGTGCCACAGCGGGCTCGGGCAGCTTGACCTCGCAGGCGCTGAGCGAGCTGAAACCGGCGCCGGTACCGAGCGGCTGGCAGCTGGCTCGCATTCCCGACGGTGCGGTTATGCCCTATCCGCCCGGCTGGAGCCTGATCCAC
>CATPAX010000128.1 GCA_955652215.1 uncultured Solirubrobacteraceae bacterium
CAGATGTTCGGCGAACTGGTGATCCACACTCCGCACAGCACCGTCCGCTACGACCTTCCCTGGACCTTCTCGACATTCGACTACAGGACGCTGTGCGAGCTGCTCGCAGCCCAGGGCACGTTCGAGTTCGAGACCGCCACGGTCGCCGGCCGGGAGGGCCGCACGGTGCTTACCGACCGCGGCGAAGTCCGGGCGCCGCTGATCGTCGACGCCCTCGGCTGGCGCCGGGTCCTCGGCCGCGGCGAGAACGTCCAGCCTCCCGACGCCCTGCTGTCCCGCGGGCTCGAGGTGCACCCGCACGGTGCGGGATCGGACATGGAGATCTGGGTCGATCGCTCCTACGTGCCCGCCGGATACGGATGGAGCTTCCCCGCCGGCGACGAGCTGCGGATCGGTGTCGGGTCGTTCGACCCTCGCTTCCACGTGCGCGAGCCGACCGAGCGGCTGGCGCTCGACCTCGGCTCAGAGCAGGTCAGGTACCAGGGCAACTGGATTCCGCACGCGTTGCGGGACGGCACCGAAGACGGCGTCTTCTTCGTCGGCGACTCGGCTGGGCATTGCCTGCCCCTGACCGCCGAGGGGATCCGGACCGCGCTCTACTTCGGCCTTGCCTGCGGCCGAGAACTCCGAGGCGTGGTAGTCGGCTCCCAGTCTCGCGAGCAGGCCCTCGACCACTACCACGCGTTCTCCGCCGGCCACGCACTGCCATTTCGCTGGATGCTCCGTGCCCAGCGCCTCGTCCCGAAGATGGCACCGGCGCTACTGTCAGGCTCGCTCCGCGCAATCGAGCGAAGCAAGCGGTTCATCGACTGGTCGTTCGGCCATTACCTGAAGGTCGCGCATCCTGACTTCGTCGAGCAGCAGCGCCCCGCTCCGGCCCTTGAGCTCGCCGGCGCCGTCTGAAGCAAGGGCTACTTCGCCGCGAGCCAATCCGGCCCAACGCCGGCGTCGACCGCAAGTGGCGGGTCGATCTCGATCGCGCTCGCCATCTGCTCGCACGCCAGCGCTTTCACCTGCTCGGCCTCCTCAGCGGGCCCTTCAAACAAGAGCTCGTCGTGGATCTGCAGGATCATCCGCGAGAGCAGGCCGGCGCGCTTGAGCACAGCGTCGCAGCGGACCATGGCAATCTTGATCACGTCGGCGGCAGTCCCCTGGATCACCATGTTGACCGCGAAGCGCTCGCCCTGCTTGCGCAGCTCCCAGCGTCTGGCGCGCAGCTCGGGGACCTGCCGGCGGCGCCCCAGCAGCGTCGAGACGTAGCCGCGCTCGGTCCCCTGCTCGATCGTCTGCTCGATGAACCGCGCTACGGCGGGGAACCCTGCCAGGTAGCGCTGGATGAACTCGTCCGCCTCCTCCTGGGGAATGTCGAGCCTGTCGGCCATCCCCCATGCCGAGAGCCCATAGACGATCCCGTAGTTGATCATCTTGGCCTTGGAGCGCATGCCCGGATCGATCTGATCGGGCGACACGCCGAACACCCGACACGCCGTCGCCGTGTGGACGTCCTCACCGCGTCTGAAGATCTCCTTGAGCGCATCCTCGCCGGCGATGTGAGCCAGCAGCCTGAGCTCCACCTGCGAGTAGTCGGCTGACACCAATAGGTTTCCCGGCTCTGCCACGAAGCACGCCCTGATCTCCCGCCCGAGCTCGGTACGGATCGGGATGTTCTGGAGGTTGGGGTTATTCGAGGACAGCCGCCCCGTTGTCGCGGCGGTCTGGTTGAAGGTGGTGTGGATCCGGCCGTCCGCGGCGATCAGCAGCGGCAGGGCGTCCAGGTAGGTCTGAGCCAGCTTGGTCAGCTCCCTCCAGCGCTCGATCTTCGGAATCACCGGATGCTCGTGGCGGATCGCCTGCAGGACCCTGGCGTCGGTCGAATAGCCGGTCTTGCCGCGTCGCTTGCGCGAGAGACCAAGCCGTCCGAACAGCATCTCCTCGAGCTGCTTGGGCGAGCCGAGCGTGAACTCCTCGCCGCAGATCTCGAAGATCTCGAGCTCGAGCGCGTCGGCCTCGGCCTGCACCCGCGAGGAGATCTCCGCGGCGCGAGCGGTGTCGAGCTTCAGGCCAGCCTTCTCCATCTCTCGGAGGATCCGCACCAGCGGCAGCTCGACCTCTTGCATGAGGCCTGTCAGGCCTCGGTCTGCGAGCTGCTCTCGCTGCCACGTGGCGAGAGCGTTTGCCAGGAGGGCGTCGGCGGCCGCCTCGTCCGTGATGTCGGTGCCAAGGCCCCGTTCCTCGCACAGCTCCCTGAAGGGGTAGGCACGCCGGGCGGGCTCGAGCAGGTACGCGGCGACCTCGGTGTCGTGCGCGAGCACCGCGGGGATCTCCCCGAGCGACTTAGCGTCGTGCGCGATCGCGGGCCGCCTTCCGATCGCGGTCACGAGGTCCTCTGGGCGTTCACATTCGCCCGCCAGGAGGCGGGAGCCCTGGTCTGCGTACACACCGAAACGCCACATTTCCGTCGAGAAAAGCGCGTCCTCAGGCGCGTGCGGAGGCCTCGCCGCTACGGCGAGCTCGGTCTCGGGCAATGTCCTCACCTCATTGAGCCTGGCTTCGCGCAGGCCGGCGGTCAGCGATCGCTCCGAGGCGGGTGGCGGAGCCGCTGCGTCCGCGGAGCCGAGAGCCTCCTCGAGCCGCCGCAGCGGCTCGCGCAGCTCAAACTCACGAAACACCTCGCGGAGCCGGGAGC
>CATPAX010000129.1 GCA_955652215.1 uncultured Solirubrobacteraceae bacterium
CCTGCTCGACCGTCTGGCCGGCGAGCTGGAAGAGCTCGCCGTGGTCGAGCAGTCGCCGCTTCAGGACGGTCGCAACATGACGATGCTGCTCGCTCCCTCAAAGGCTGTACTCGCGGGCGAAAAGGACGCCGAGAAGCACCCCGAGGGCGATCACTCTGCCGGCAACGGCGCGAGCAGCAACTCCGGCTCGGGCGAGGAGAGCGCCGCACCGGCGGCAGAAAACGCCGGAGCAGCCACGCAGTTGACCGAGCCAGCTCCGCGGGCAGCCGAGCCGGCTTCCCAGCCGGCTGAGCCAGCTCCGCAGCCGGCCGAGGCGGCTTCCCAGCCGGCCGAGCCAGCTCCGCAGCCGGCCAAGGCGGCTTCCCAGCCGGGCGAGCCAGCTCCGCAGGCAGTCCAGCCAGCCCCGCGGGCAGCGGACGCCACGCCTGCAGACGCCGCAGCCTGAGCCGGCCCACCACGCCTCGCCGGCCGCGTCACGGCAAATCCGCGCGGCCGATTTGTCACAAACTCGGCGCTCCAGACAATAGGCAAAGTATGTGGGAGCCCGACTCTCGGACCGACGGTGAGCTTCTCCTCGCGACCACCGATGACCCGCAGGCGTTCGCGATCTTCGATCGCAGTCACGTTCGAGGGGTACTTGGCTTCCTCCGCCGGCGCGTCCTGAGCGCCGAGATCGCTTTCGACCTGACGGCGGAGACGCTTGCAGCGGCACTTGAAGCCTCGCCGCGCTACATGCCCCGGCCGGAGCCCGCTCGCGGCTGGCTGTACGGCATCGCCTGGAACAAGCTCCACGAGGCCGGGCGACAGGGGTGCTCCGAGGACACCGCCCGCTGCAACCTGGGGATGGCGCCGATCGCGCTTGGCACCGACCGCCCGCTGCAACCTGGGGATGGCGCCGATCGCGCTTGGCACCGACCGCATCGCTCAGATCGAAGCCGTTGCCGGCGCATCGGCGCTGCTCGAGCGAGCGGTCCCTGATCAGCGCCGGGCCTCCAGTCTCAGGCGACTCGCCGGCGGCGCTCCGGACGAAGTCGCAGCGGTCACCCGCTGCTCACCGAGCATCGTCCCTAGCCCCGTCGGCCTAAGCGCCCAAGGGCGGCTCGAGTTCGGCCGCTCGCCGGGTCGCGCTCGGATCGCGCGTTCCTGAGCGTCTGCTTTACTCTCGGCAGCCCGAGATGCCGAAGATGAAGACCCATTCCGGCGCCAAGAAGCGCTTCAAGCTGACCGCCACCGGCAAGGTGCGCGCCCGCCACTCGTTCTCGACCCACATCCTCGAGAAGAAGTCGCCGAAGCGCAAGCGGCACTTCGCCAGGCCAGTGGAGGTCTCCCCGCACGACACCCCGCGGGTCAAGAAGCTGCTGGGAGCCAAGACGAGATGACCCGCGTCAAGCGCTCTGTGCACGCCCGTAAGAAGCGCCGCGCGACGCTGGCGATGGCGAAGGGCTTTCGCGGTGACGCGAGCCGCCACTATCGGGTCGCCAAGGAGGCCGTTCTTAAGGCGGACCAGTACCGCTATCGCGACCGGCGCAACCGCAAACGCGATTTCCGCCGCCTGTGGATCACGCGCATCAACGCTGCCGCGCGCCAGAACGGAATGTCCTACTCGCAGTTCATCCACGGTCTGCAGGCCGCCGGAATCGAGCTCGACCGTAAGATCCTTGCGGACATCGCAGTCCGCGACGCAGACACCTTTCGACGGTTTGCCGAACGCGCCCGCGAGGCGCTGGCGGCCGGCTGACCAGCAGGCCGAATCCAGCACCACACGGGCGCCGCTCCTTCCGGGAGGGCGCCCTTTTTCGTTCCAGAGCACTCCATGACGATCACAAGCCAACACAACAGCAAGCTTCGCGAGATCCGAAAGCTCCGCCAGCGCCGCCGCTGGCGCGAGCGCTCGGGCCGGTTCGTGGCCGAGGGGGAGGACCTGCTCGAGGCAGCGGACGCCGCCGGCTGGCAGGCGGTGGAGCGCTACTGCGCCAGCGGTAGCGGCCTCCCCGGTGTGGAGGTGGATCCGGACCTGCTGGCCTCATCGTCGGGTCTGGGGTCCGGGACGCGGACGCTGGCTGTGTATGACGAGCGCTGGGCGCCGGCCCCGGTAGGGCCACTGTGCGTGTACCTGCATGGCGTGCACGACCCCGGCAACGTCGGCGCGGTGCTACGGAGCGCGGAAGCGTTCGGGGGGTCGAGCGTCGCCGTTGGGCCGGGCACTGCAGACCCGTTCGGTCCGAAGGCGGTGCGGGCGAGCATGGGGGCAATCTTCAGCGTCCCGGTTGCGCGGGCGCGCGATCTCGCCACCCTCCCGGGCACCAAGATCGCGCTCGTCCCAGGAGCTGGGTGGCCCTTGGCTCTGCAGGAATGGCGAATTGGTGGCGCATACGCCTACCAGAGCGCCAATCCCGTGACCCTCCTGATCGGATCCGAGCGCGAAGGCCTCCCCGAAGACCTCGTCTCATGGGCCGACCACACAGCGCACATCCCAATTCAGGCGGAATCCCTGAACGCCGCCATGGCCGCGACGATTGCGCTCTACGAGCTCACGAGGACCACCACGAGCACGACATGACCGAGCGCATCGCCCAGATCCGAGCCGAAGGCGAGGAGGCAGTGAACGCCGCCGGCGACAGCCAGTCGCTGGAGGAGATCCGGATTCGTTACCTCGGCCGTAAGGCCGAGCTCCCTAACCTCCTGCGCCACGTCGCCGAGCTCGAGCCGGCGCAGCGCGCCGCAACAGGCCAGGCCGCCAATGCGGCGCGTCAGGCGCTCACTGCGGCGATCGAGCGAAAGGCAGCGGAGCTCGCCGCGCAGGAGCTCCAGCGCCGCCTCGAGCGCGACAGGGTGGACGTGACCCTCCCCGCCGACCCATTGCCGGCGATTGGGCGCCTTCACCTGATCACCCAGACCCGGAGGGAGATCGAGGATGTATTCATCGGGCTTGGCTTCAACGTCGCTGAGGGCCCCGAGGTGGAGACCGTGTACTACAACTTCGATGCGCTCAATCATGCGCCGACCCATCCCTCGCGCCTCACCACCGACACCTTCTACATAGCGCCGCTTGACGACCTTTTCGATCCCGAGTCGCTGCTGTTGCGTGTGCACACCTCCCCGGTCCAGATCCGGGCGATGGAGGCCGAGCCGCCGCCGATCTACATCATCGTCCCCGGCCGCGTCTACCGGCCCGACAGCGACGCCACGCACAGCCCCCAGTTCACGCAGGTCGAGGGGCTCGCCGTCGACACAGACATCACGCTCGCCGACCTCCACGGGACGCTGCTGGCGTTCGCACGCGCGATCTTCGGCGAGGAGCGCAACATCCGGATGCGCCCGCACTTCTTCCCGTTCACCGAGCCGAGCGTCGAAGTCGACGTGTCCTGCTTCAACTGCACGGACGGCGTAACAGGCGACGGCCAGCGCTGCCCGCTGTGCAAGGGGACAGCCTGGATCGAGATCCTCGGCGCCGGGATGGTCGACCCGAATGTTTTCGAGCACGTGCGCGAGCACGGCTATGACCCCGAGAAGGTGCAAGGGTTCGCCTTCGGGATGGGAGTCGAGCGGATCGCCCAGCTCAAGCACAGCTTGCCCGACCTGCGCCTGCTCTACGACAACGACATTCGCGTGCTGGAGCAGTTCGGATGAGCGCGCCCGCGGAGCTGTACTGATGCGAGTCCCGCTTGAGTGGCTGCACGAGTATTGCCGCCCCGAGCTCGACGCCCACGCGCTCGCCGAGCGCCTCGCGATGACCGGCACCGAGGTCGAACGCGTGGAGCGCCACGGAGTCGGCGCGCTCGAGCGGTTCGTGGTCGGCAGGGTGCTCGAGGCAGGCGGGCATCCCGACGCCGACCGCCTGACGGTCTGCAAGGTCGACGTCGGTGAACCGGAGCCCGCCCAGATCGTCTGCGGCGCTCCGAATGTGGCGGCCGGACAAACAGTCGCTGTCGCGCGACCCGGAGCGCTGATGCCGGACGGCACCAAGCTCCGTGCCGCCAAGCTCCGTGGTGTCGTCTCGGATGGGATGATCCTCGCCGAGGACGAGCTGGCGATCGGCACCGAGCACGACGGGATTCTTGTGCTCGACCGCGATGGCCTGCAGCCCGGAACGCCGCTCGAACAGGTGCTCCCAATTGCCACCGAAGTGCTGGTACTCGAAGTGACTTCGAACCGCCCAGACTGCCTGGGGATCTACGGCGTCGCCCGGGAGGTCCACGCCGCCACCGGCGCGCCCCTCGCCAAGCCACCTTGGGCGGAGGACCCTGGAGCGCCGGGCGAGGTCGAGCGGGTGCAGATCGAAGTGCGTTCTCCGGAGCTGTGCCCGCGTTTCACCGCGCGCGTCTACGAGGACGTCCAGATCGGGCCCAGTCCGCGGTGGCTGAAGGCTAGGCTGATGGCCGCCGGCCAACGACCCATCTCCAACGTGGTCGACATCACCAACTACGTGATGCTGCTGACCGGGCAGCCCGTTCACGCGTTCGACCTGGACCGGGTCGCGGGTGGCAGGCTCACCGTGCGCCGAGCGCGGGACGGGGAGGCGGTCCAGACGCTGGACGACCAAACAAGGACGCTCGACTCTGAGATAGTGGTGATCGAGGACGAGCAGGGCCCCACCTCGATCGCCGGCGTGATGGGTGGCGCGCGATCCGAGGTCGAGGCAACGACCACCCGGGTCCTTCTCGAGGCCGCCACCTGGATCGGCGCCAACATTCATCGCACGGCGCTCAAGCTCGGGCTGCGTACCGAGGCCTCGTCGCGCTTCGAGAAGCAGCTCCAGCCCGAGCAGGCGATGGAAGCCCAAGCGTTGGCCAGCCAGCTGCTGATCGACCTCTGCGGGGCGCGGTTGCTCCCCGGGACCGCGGACATCGGCGGCCCCGGTCCGGAACCACCGACCATCCGCCTGAGGGACGCCCGGATCGAGAGCCTCCTTGGGCTCCCCGTCGCGCGCGAGCGCAGCAAGGAGATCCTGACCGCGCTGGAGTTCGACCTCGCCGACGCACCCGACGGCCTCGACTGCAAGCCGCCGGTGTTCCGCCGCGCCGACGTTACCCGCGAGGCCGACGTAATCGAGGAGGTCGCGCGCCTGAACGGCCTCGAGAACCTGCCCGCGACGCTCCCTTCGCGCCACGGAGCTGCGGGTCGGCTGACGGCCGTGCAGCGGCTTCGGCGCCGCGCGACGGACGTCCTCGCGGCCCAAGGCCTGCACGAAATCGTCGGATGGAGCTTCACCGGACCCGGGGTGCCGGAGCGCCTGCGCCTGAGCGACTCCGGCGCAGTCATCCTCGCCAACCCGATGTCGGCCGAGCAATCGCGGCTTCGCACCACGCTGCTCGTGTCGCTGCTCGACGTGGCCTCCCAGAATCGCGCCCGCGGCGCCAATCGGGTCCGGCTGTTCGAGGCAGGCGCGGTGTATCTCCCACGCTCCGGGCGCCAGCTTCCCAAGGAGCCGTACCACCTGGGAGCGCTGATGATCGGACCGGTGCGGCCCGCGACCTGGCGCGAGCCAGAACCGCGGGCGGCAGACTTCTACGCCGCCAAGGGAGTCCTGCAAGGATTGCTCGACGCGCTGCGAGCGCCGTGGGTGCTGCGCCCGTCGCAGGAGTTCGCATTCCTCCACCCCGGCCGCGCGGCCGAGGTCGTCGTCGCGGGCAGGCCCGCCGGGTGGCTCGGAGAGGTCCACCCGGACCTCGCCGCGCAATGGGAGCTGCGCGGCACCGTGGCGGCCTTCGAGCTGGACCTCGACGCCGTGCCCGCGCCTCCCACAGCGCTCTACACGGATGTGACGAGCTTCCCGGAGGTCCACGAGGACCTTGCGGTCGTCGTCGCGGATCAGACCTCAGCCGCAGAGCTGCTCGATGCGATCCGTCGCGCCGGCGGCCCGCTGCTCGCGGATGCCGAGGTGTTCGACGTGTATCGCGACACCGAGAGGCTGGGCGAGGGGATGGTCTCGCTCGCGGTGCGGCTCGTCTATCGAGCCGCCGATCGCACGCTCACCGACGAGGAGGTGGCGGCGCGGCGCAAGGCGATCGAGCAGGCGCTCGCGCAGGAGCTCGGCGCGAGGATCCGTGCCTAGCGTTGCGGTGTTCGGTGCAGGGGGTTTTACGGGCGCGCTAACCGCGCGCCTGTTGTTTGCGCATCCCCAGTTCGAGCTGCGGTGGCTGACCGCCCGATCCGATGTGGGCCGCCGCCTCGATCAGCTCTATCCCCGGCACCGGGTGCCACTGGAGCTCGAGGAGCTCGATCTTGACCGCCACGCCGAGGTCGACTGCGCGGTCGTCGCCTACCCTCACGGGGCGGCCGCGCCGGTGGTGATGGAGCTCCTGCGCCGCGGCGTCAGGGTCGTTGATCTGAGCGCCGACTTCCGCCTGCGCGATGTCGCGACGTATGAGCTGTGGTACCGGGAGCATCCAGCTCCGGGCCTGATCGACCAGGCCGTATATGGCCTGCCGGAGCACTACCGGCAGCACGTCGCGGATGCCAACCTCGTCGCTAACCCGGGCTGCTATCCCACCGCGACGCTGCTCGCGCTCGCTCCGCTTGCGCGCGCGGGACTGATCAAGGACGTCGTGATCGACGCCAAGTCCGGCGTGTCGGGGGCGGGGCGGACGCCGAGCGAGAAGACCCACTTCGTGACCATCGACGAGAACATCACCGCATACGGCGTCGCTCATCACCGCCACACCCCCGAGATCGAGCAGGAGCTTGCCGTGCTCGGAGCTGAGGTGTTGGTGACATTCACGCCCCATCTCCTGCCGCTCGACCAGGGCGAGCTCGTCTCCTGCTACGTAACGTTGGCCGGTGGCGCCGATGATCTCTCGCCGCTGTACCACGACGCGTACGCGGATGAGCCGTTCGTGGAGCTCGTCGCCGATCCGCCCGGAGTCCGAGACGTTCGCGAGACGAACTTCTGTCGCATCTCGGTGCACCGAGACGATCGCACGGGCCGGGCGATCGTGTTCTCGGCGATCGACAACCTCTGGAAGGGTGCGGCGTCTCAGGCAGTCCAGAACTTGAACCTGATGTTCGGCCTGACCGAGGGCCAGGGGATCAGTTGAGCGACTTCTTCAGCTCCCGGTGGGTTACCGCTCCGGCGCACGTCCGCGAGCTGCCCGCCGGCCTGCCGCGGGGCTTCAGAGCCGCCGGCGTCGCCTGCGGTATCAAGGAATCCGGGGCGCTCGATCTCGGGCTACTCGTCTCTGACGCGCCGGCGACCACCAGCGCCGCCCGCTTCACCCGCTCCGGAACCCAGTCCGCGCCGGTGCTTCTGTGTCTCGAGGGCTGCCGCCTGAAGGAGATCCGGGCGGTCGTGGTCAACTCCGGAAATGCAAACGCCGCGACCGGCACACCCGGGTTCGAGGACGCGGCCCGAATGCAGTCGCTCGCCGCCGATGCTTGCGGGCTCCCCCCTGAATCGGTCGCGGTGGCCTCGACAGGCGTGATCGGCGTCCCGCTTCCCAGGGACGCTGTCACGGCCGGCATCGCGGCTGCCGGCGCCGAGCTCCGAACGGAAGGGGACAGCGACTTCGCCCAGGCGATCCGCACCACGGACACCCTGCGCAAGCACATCAGCCTCGAGGTGATGCTCGAGGCGGGACCAGTCACGCTGAGCGTCCAATGTAAAGGCGCCGGGATGATCTCGCCGGCATTTGCGACGCTGCTGTGCTTTGTCCAGACCGACGCGGCTCTGCTCTCGGAGACCTGTGAACTGCTGCTCGGGGTTACAGTCCGGCGTTCGTTCGAGCAGGCCACGGTTGATGGCCAGCTTTCCACAAGCGACACGGTGATCATGCAGTGCAATGGCGAGTCCGGCGTCGAGATCCAGCCGGAGACCGGCGACGAGCTTCGGTTCGGGGAGGCGCTCGACGCTGCGTTGCGCCAGCTGGCGCTGGGAGTGCTGCACGATGGGGAGGGCTCCCGGAGAGTGGGGAGGGTGGTGGTGCGCGGCGGGGAGGAGGACGCGGTGCACCGATCGGCGCGCGCTGTTGCGGGCTCGCCGCTGGTGAAGACCGCCCTCTACGGCGGGGATCCGAACTGGGGCCGGATCATCCAGGCTGTCGGAATGGCCATGCCGGGGACCGCTCCGCTACCGGTGGATGTCGCGATCGAGGGAGTTCAGGTCTGCGCCCGGGGGGCGTACGTGCCCCACGACGCGCGGGCACTGGCGGCCGCGGTGCAGCGCGACGAGGTCGAGTTCGAGGTCGGTCTCCCGGGAGACGGTGCGGAGACGGAGCTGTTCTTCGCCGACCTGGGACACGAATACGTCACGGTGAACGCGGAGTACACGACGTGAGGGATATCGCCACCCTCCTCGAGGCGCTTCCGTACATCCGCGAGTTCCACGGCAAGACGGTTGTGATCAAGTACGGCGGGGCGGCGATGACCGATCCCACGCTGAAGGCAGAGTTCGCCCGCGACGTCGTCCTGCTCAAGTATGTCGGGATGAATCCGGTGATCGTCCACGGCGGCGGCCCTGAGATCACGGCCTACATGAAGCGACTTGACCTGCCGGTGCGCTTCGTAGACGGTCTACGGGTTTCCGACCCGCAGACCGTGGAGCTCGCGAAGATGGTCCTCGTCGGCAAGATC
>CATPAX010000130.1 GCA_955652215.1 uncultured Solirubrobacteraceae bacterium
AGGCTACACAGCAGATCCCGCGGGGCGAACGAACGGCCACCTACTGCAGATCGAGGACGTGGTTCGCGAGTACCCGGTCACAGCGGGTGCGATCCTCCGGCGGAAGGTCAACACGATCAAGGCCGTCTCGGGAGTGAACCTGCACGTCGACGTCGGCGAGGCGCTCGGACTGGTCGGTGAGTCTGGATGCGGCAAGACCACCCTCGGCAAGCTGATCGTCGGGGTCGAGAAGCCGGACGCCGGCAGGATCGCGCTGTCGGGGAATGAGGTCTTTCGCCTGCGTGGCAAGGGACTCCGCCGCGCCCGTCGCGACCTTCAGATGATGTTTCAGGACCCATATGCGTCGCTTGACCCGAGGATGCGGGTGCACGCGATCCTGCGGGAACCGCTCATCATTCAGAAGGTCGGGACCCGCAGGGAGCAGGACAAGAAGATCCGCGACATGCTCGACGAGGTCGGGCTTCCCGAGAACGCGCTCGAGCGCTACCCGCACGAGTTCTCCGGCGGCCAGCGTCAGCGGATCGCGCTCGCCAGGGTGCTGATGCTCGAGCCCGCGGTGATCGTCGCCGACGAGCCCGTCAGCGCACTCGACGTCTCGATTCGCTCACAGGTGCTGAACCTGATGAAGCGTCTGCAGGCCGAGCATCAGCGGGCCTCGGTCGTGATCTCTCACGACTTGGCGGTCGTGAAGTACCTCGCCGATCGGATCGCGGTCATGTACCTCGGCAAGGTGGTCGAGCTCGGAACCGGCGATGACATCTACCGGCGACCGGCGCACCCGTACACGGACGCGCTGATCAAGACGATCCCGGTCCCCGATCCGGTCGCCGAGCGCGCGAAGACGGAAGTTGGCATCCGTGGGGAGCTCCCAAGCCCGATCGACCCGCCGTCCGGATGCCGCTTCCGCACACGGTGCCCGCGCGCGCAGTCATTGTGCGCTGAGCAGGAGCCGCTGCTGCGCGGCTTCAGTGCGACGCAGCAGGCGGCGTGCCACTTCCCGCTGCACGAGCCCGACGGCGCGTACGCCGAGCCAGTCACCACGTGAGGAGTCTGGCGCCCGGACGCGCCCGGGCGCACCGGCGCTGATCGTCGCTCACCGCGGCGCCTGGAAGACCGCGCCGCAGAACTCGCTTGAGGCGTTCGCCCGGGCGATCGAGCTTGGGTGCGACATGGTCGAGCTGGACGTCCGCCGCACGCGCGACGGCGGTCTGGTGGTGCTACATGACGCTCGTGTCAGAGGGGCGCCGGTTGGCTCGCTCGACCTCGGGGACCTCAGAGTGCGCGTCGGTGACGGCCAGCCGCCGCTGCTCGAGGAGGTGCTCGAGCTGATCGCCGGACGGATCCAGGCTGACGTCGAGCTCAAGGAGGCCGGCTATGAGGAGTAGGCGATCGCGCTCATCCGGCGGAGCCTTGCGCCTGGCAGCTACGTGGTGACCTCGTTTCTCGATGGAGTTCTTGAGAGCGCTCGTGCCTGTGCGCCGGGTGCGCGGCGGGGGCTGCTGCTTCG
The DNA here is from genome assembly GCA_955652215.1 of uncultured Solirubrobacteraceae bacterium. The sequence goes on from CATPAX010000130.1 coordinate 1,508, forward strand.
CGCCGGCTCCGTGTGGGTGCGGAGCGGCGGGGCCAAAGGGGAGGCCCTCGAAGGCCGCCTCCGACGCACCGGGGCCCGGTTTCTCGCGCCGCATGTGAGCCTGATCCGCGCAGGCATCCTGACCTGGTCGGCCGAGCGGGAACTTCCGAGCTTCGTCTGGACGGTCAACGATCGACGCCGCTTGCGATCTCTGCTTGCTGATCCACGCGTCGAAGGCGTGATCACCGACCGGCCAGCTGAGGCACTCGCGATCCGCGACGATGCGGCCCGCGGGCAATGAACGGCGTCCGCGACATGCCCCTGCTCGCCGTCGCCCGGTAGGGTCGCGCTCGACGTGAATACCGAGGCGTTCATCACCTGCGCCGTCACCGGGTCAGGCGAATCTTCGGGCAACAACCTCCACCTCCCGATCGACCCCGGCCAGATCGCCGCCTCGGCGCTCCAGGCAGCACGCGCTGGGGCCGCCGTGGTTCACCTGCATGTCCGCGACCCGGCCACCGGGCAAGGGTCGCGGGACGTGGCGCTCTATCGCGAGGCTGTCCAGCAGATCCGCGCCGCTGACACGGACGTCGTGATCAACCTGACCGCCGGCATGGGCGGAGACCTCGTCCTGGGGGGTGCGGAGGCTCCGCTTCCGCCGCTCGATGGCACCGACATGATCGGGGCTGCCGAGCGCCTGGTGCATGTCGAGGAGCTCCGCCCCGAGATCTGCACGCTCGACTGCGGAACCATGAACTTCGGGGCAGGCGGCGAGTACGTAATGACCAACACGCCCGGGATGCTCCGGGAGATGGCACACCGGATCCAGGAGCTCGGAGTGCACCCGGAGCTCGAGGTGTTCGACACCGGACACCTGGTAATGGTCAAGGATCTGATCGCCGGGGGACTGATCGACGACCCTCCGCTGATCCAGCTGTGCATGGGGATCCCGTACGGAGCTCCAGACGATCCGCTGACGCTGCTCGCGATGGTTGGGCAGCTCCCACCCGGTGCGGTCTTCTCCGCCTTCTCGATCGGACGCATGCAGCTCCCGTATGTGGCGATGGCCGTGCTTGCAGGTGGCAACGTCCGGGTCGGACTCGAGGACAACCTGTATCTGAGCCGCGGTCAGCCGGCTACGAACGAGCAGCTCGTGCAACGCGCGGTGACGATCCTCGAAGCGATGAACGTCCGCCTCCTCGGCCCCGGCGAGGTGCGGGACCGGTTGCGCCTGCGCGCCCGTGACTAAGGGAGCTGCGGGCAGGCCGCGGACAGTCGGGCTGCTCGGCGGCGGCGTGATCGGCGGGGGCTGGGCGGCTCGGCTGCTGCTGGCCGGCGTGGACGTGCGCGTTTATGACCCGGCACCAGAGGCTGAGCGAAGCGTGCTCGCGGCGCTCGAGCTCGGGCGACGCGCCTGGGGCCGGCTGACGATGGCGCCGTTGCCCGAAGAGGGCAAGCTGACGATCGCACGATCAGTCGGCGACGCCGTGGCGGGCGTCGAGCTCGTGCAGGAAAGCGCCCCGGAGCGCGAGGAGCTAAAGCGCGAGCTGCTGGCGCAGGCAAGTCGCGAGGCGCCTGCCGACGCGATCATCGCGAGTTCGACCTCGGGGCTCCTGCCTTCCCGGCTATGCGTCGAGATCGACCGGCCCGAGCGGTTCCTGATCGCGCACCCGTTCAACCCCGTCTACCTTCTCCCGCTGGTCGAGCTGTGCGGAGCCCCGCAGACAAGCGCAGACACGATCGAGCGTGCCGCGGGCGCCTACCGCGCAATCGGGATGCGGCCACTTGTGGTGCGCCGGGAGATCGACGGATTCATCGCCGACCGGCTGCTCGAGGCGCTGTGGCGGGAGGCGCTCTGGCTCGTAGCCGACGACGTCGCTACTGCCGCGGAGATCGACGACGCGATCACCTACGGGCCTGGGCTGCGGTGGGCGGCGATGGGGAGCTTCTTGACCTATCGCCTCGGAGGCGGGGAGGCAGGCATGCGCCACTTCCTGGAGCAGTTCGGGCCGACCCTGAAGCTACCTTGGAGCCATCTGACGGACGTGCCGGCACTCAACGACGGTCTGCTCGAGAAGCTCGTGGCCCAGTCCGACGCTCAGGCCGGCGGTCGCTCCACGAGCGAGCTGATGGCGATCCGAGACGATTGCCTGGTGGCGATCCTCCAGGCCCTCAGAAGCCAGACGTTCGGAGCAGGAGCGGCGCTTGAGCGCTACGAGCGTCAGCTGATTGGCGAGGCCGCGTCGACTGGGCAGGCCGGCGCGCCCACCGAGCCCGGGCTGCTGAGACTCCACGAGATAACGGTCCCAGGCGGGTGGATCGACTACAACGGCCATCTCACCGAGAGCCGCTACCTGGATGTGCTTGCCGAGGCCACCGACGCGATACTCCGTCTGATCGGAATCGACGGCGCCTATATCGCCCGCGGGCACTCCTACTACACGGTCGAGACCCACATCAGGCATCTCTCGGAAGCTTCGGCTGGCGAGCACCTATATGTAGAGACGCTTCTGGTTGGCCATGACGAGAAGCGCCTGCACCTCTTCCATGAGATGCGCCGCCAAGGCGATGAGACTTTGCTGGCGACAGGGGAGCACATGCTGCTTCACGTCGACCGCGACGCCGGGCGCACGGCGCCGGCCGAGCCCGGGGTGATGGAGACGCTTGCGGCGATCGCCGAAGCGCAGCGAGAGCTTCCCCGGCCTCAGGCAGCCGGGCGCGTCGGCCCCCAGCACAGCTAGCCTGGAGCCGAAATCGGGCAGGTACTCGTCCCGATGTCACAAATCTGGTCCCAAACACAATCTAAGTTGTGATGGACGTTGGCCGGCGCGTGTAACGAGTTAAGGACTGTTTAGAGCGGCCGACACGTACACCAGGGGACGCACCGCTCGCCTATTCTCGCGAATGATCGAGGAGCGCACCTCAATGAACCCCGATGAGGCTCTCAGCACCAAGCAGGCCCGTCACAGGGGCCGGGCGAGGCATTTTCTGGCTCTCGCACTCGCCGTGATTCTCGGCGCGGCGGTCGCCCCGCTCGCGCTTCCCGACCGTGAAGGAGTCACCCGCGCGCTCGCACGCGAGCGCTCCGGTCTCCCCACCTGGGCGATCCGCGAGCTGGCCAGCGCCGACGTCGGCCCGGCGCGGGCGCTGGTCTCACTCGCCGACGCTCGCGGCGGCATCCCCCTTCCGCGCTCGTATCTGGGGGTCTCGACCGAATACTGGACGCTCCCTTACTACGTAGCGCACATGGACACACTCGAGCGGGTCCTGGCGCAGGTGCACGTGCCCGGCGACGGACCGCTGATCCTCCGGATCGGCGGCGACTCCGCCGACCACTCGTTCTGGGCCCTGTCCCCGCGTCGAGCAGCGCCGTGGATGTTCAGGGTCACGCCGGACTGGCTGAATCAGATCAGGACGATCGTGAACCGCGGTGGGGTTCGTCTGATCCTCGATCTGAACCTGGTAACCGACTCTAAGGGCGCCGCCGTCAGATGGGCCCGAGCGGCGCAGAACGGACTACCGCGGGGCGCGATCGCCGGTCTCGAGATCGGCAACGAGCCCGACCTCTATAACCGCTGGTACTGGCTCTCGATGCTTGCGGAGAGGCTCGGCAACGGTCTGCTGCCGGCGCAGATCTCCGCTCTCACCTACACCCACGACTTCAAGGTCTACGCCCGGGCGCTCGCACGCGCGACGCCGGGCTTGCCACTGATCGGGCCGGCGCTCTCGAATCCTGTCCTGAACATCGGCTGGTTCAGAACCTTGATCGCGCACGAGCGCTCTCGGCTGCTGATGGTGAGCGCGCACCAGTATCCGTTTTCCAGGTGCGTGCCCAGGCGCTCCCGGGCCTATCCGTCGATCAACCGGATCCTCAGCGAGCGGGCCTCGGCGGGCATCCCCCGCCGGCTGGCACCGGTCATCCGCCTGGCACATCGTGCAGGCCTCCCGTTCCGTCTCACCGAGCTCAACTCGGTCACCTGCGGCGGCGTGCCAGGGATCAGCAACACGTTCGCGACCGCGCTCTGGGCCCCGGACGCCCTGTTCGAGCTGCTCCACGCCGGGGTCGACGGCGTCAACGTCCATGTCCGCGAGCACCCAATAAATGGTGCGTATGCATTTGATGCGCACGGGCTCGTCGCTCGTCCGCTGCTGTACGGGATGATCCTATTCGCGCAGACCCTCGGCCAGGACGCGCATCTGCTCGCGGTTCACCTCCAGAGCGAATCGGCACTCGGATTGAAGGTCTGGGCGGTAAGGGTGCAAGGAGGGATGCTCCACATCCTCCTGATCGAAAAGGGGCACCGTGCCGTCCGGGTGCTCCTCGCGCTGCCCGCGCGCTCCCCGGCGAGCGTCGAGCGCCTGCTGGCGCCCTCCGTGGCGGCCCGTGGCAACGTGGTCCTGGCCGGCCAGTGGCTTGGACGCCAGGGGCGATGGCTCGGGACGCGGTCTGTGGAGACAATCACGCGAGGGCGCCGCGGCTATGTGGTCACGGTGCCCAGTGGCAGCGCGGCGCTGGTCCGGGTCCGGCTCGGGGCTCCCCAGCGTCGCCGCTCGACCTCGGCGCGGCACGCAGGAGCAGGCCGGCCGAAGACGGTCCGCGCCGGTCGCCACATCTCCCGGGGCGCCCACCGCTGATCAGCTAAATCGCGGTCGACGCCTCGAGCATCTGCTCGAGTTGGCGCTCCAGACCCGCGCTTCCCACCTGGCGCACCTGGAGCGGCAGGCCGATGCGGTCTGCTGCGCGCTCCGCGGCGGTCTGCGTTGCCGGCGTCGGGCGCTGAGCTAGCCACAGCACCCGTGTGTAGTTACGGAAGTAGTCCTCACGCAGCTCGGGATGACGATCCAGACCGAGCTCGCGGACCACCGTGTGCTCGAACGTACGCGCGAGGAAGTCGGTGAGGAAGTACGTCCCCGGCTCAGCTTCGAGAGCGGCGGCGACCTCCTCGGAGGCGAAGACGTCGTAGCAGTGCTGTCCCTCGAGCCGCCGGACACCGCTGCGGTCAAGCACCTCGTCGATCGCCCCGTAGCTTCCGCAATCGCCGTAGGCGACAGCGATGTGCCGATACCGGCTGCGCAACTTGCCGAGCATCCGCTCAACCGCCGGGGCGATCTGCTCGGGACGGTTGTGGAGCAGCGCCGGAATCGGATGCACATCGATTTCCCAGCCTCGGCGCCGGGCGATCGAACTGACCTCGGCCGCGAGCGCGCCACACGCGATCACGGCGGCGCGGATCCGGTGAACGCCAGCCGGTCGAGCGCTCATCCGGGGAATGCCAGCTGGTCGATGAACATGTCGTTGAAATCAGCCCGGCCAGACAGCTCCACGTACTCCACCTCGCGCAGGATCGAATGCGCCTCGGCGCGCTCGCGACTCGACAGCGCAGCGATCTTCGCCCCCTCGCCGGCCACGTTGCCGGCGGAAACGATCCTCGGCAGCGCCAGCTTCGGGACGAGCCCGATGCGGACCGCGCTCAGCGGCGTCAGGTAGGCGCCGAAGCTCCCTGCGAGCAGCACCTGGGCGACGTCGTCGGGGGTGACTCCGAGGTCGCTCATCAGGATCTGCCAACCGGTGGCGATCGATGCCTTGGCGAACTGAAGCTCCCGCACGTCGCGCTGGGAGAGGAACACGGAGCTCTCGGGATCGTCGCCGCGCCAGTGCAGCACGAACACTCGCTCCTGGCCGATCTTCGTCAGACGCGAGCTCAGCCCGGGGTGATCCTCCGCGGCAACCTCGTCGGTGACGAACCGCCCGGAGTGGTCGAGCAGTCCCTGTTGCACAAGCTCGGCTACCGCATCGACGAGTCCAGACCCGCAGATCCCGACCGGGTCGAGGTCGCCGATCACCTGGAGCGCGACGGACTCGCCGTCGATCTTGACGCCCTCGATCGCGCCGTCGGCGGCGCGCATCCCGCACTTGATCTGTGCCGCCTCGAAGGCGGGGCCCGCCGGTGCCGCCGTCGCAAGCACCCGTTCATTTGAGCCGAGCGCGATCTCGCTGTTCGTGCCCACATCGATGAACAGCCGCAGGCGGCGATCTCGGATGATCCCCGTGGCCAGGAGCCCCGCGACGATGTCGCCGCCGACGTACGCGCCGAGCGAGGGGAACACGAACGCAGGCGCACGAGGATGGACCTGCACACCAAGGTCGCTCGCCATCACCGGCGGCATGCTGTGTGTGCTGACGACGAACGGCGCCATCGACAGGGGCTCGGGATCGATGCCCAGCACCAGATGGATCATCGTGGCGTTGCCGCAGGCGGTGATCTCGTATACCTCGCCTGCCTCTACGCCGCCGTCGGCGCAGACCTCGGCGGTCAGCTCCGCGAGCGTCTCCTGGGCCCGCTTGCGCAGCTCCTCGAGCGCGCCACCGTCCATCATCGTCGCCGAGATCCGGGTGATCACGTCGGCGCCGTAGGGCTGCTGGCGGTTGAGCATCGAGCGAACCGCCACTGGCTGGCCGCTCTCCAGGTCAAGCAACGTAGCGACAACCGTGGTGGTTCCGATGTCGAACGCAATCGCGAACCGCCGCGCGCTGGTGTCGCCCGGCTCGACGTCGATCAGCTCTTCACCACAGACGACCGCGGTCACGTCGAAGTTTGCCTGCCGCAGGGTTCCCCCGAGCGAACGCAGCAGCTCGAGCGAGGCGTGGGGCTCGAGGTCCTCGAGCCCGTCCAGCACCCGCTGTAGATCGGAGCGCTGGTCCTCCATCGAAGCCTCAGTTAGCACCAGGTGGCGCTTCTGAACGGAGGGGCGAAGGATCACATGGCGCCCCACGCCAACCAGGGCGGCCTTGGGCCGGGTCTGGAGCGGCGGGACCTCTACCACCAGGTCCTCCCTGGCATTGGCGCGACAGGCCAGCCGCCAGCCGTCCCGCAGCTCATCGCTGGTGAAGGCGCGCGGATCGACGCTTCCCACTGGAACATCCCCGGACACCACCCGGACCTTGCATTTCTTGCACGTCCCGTAGCCGCCGCAAGTCGAGTCGATCGCGATCCCATTCCAGCTTGCGGCATCGAACACCGGCGTCCCGCTGGGGACGCGGACCTCCGCGCCATCGGGCAGGAAGCGGAGCCTCACCCGCTGCGTGCCGTCCCCGGGCGCAGACTGCGCGTCCTCGCGCGGACCGCGTACGCGCCGTACCACCTCGCGCCTGGCCTCGCGCGCGACCCCGCCCGCGAGCAGCTCGTCGATCTTGCGCTGCGGCGCGTACCGGCTCACGACACCGCCGCCTCGTCGCTCGCCAGCGCGGCCTGGCGCGCGCGGTGGGCCGCGATCCAACTCGACCCCCAGGGATCGTGGCCGAGCAGCAGGTCGGCGGCGCGAACTGACTCAACGCACACCGGGGCGGTCGACATGATCGCGGCGGTCAGGCCGGCGGCCATCGCCATCGGCAAGAACGCCGCGTTCAGGACGTGGCGCTGAGGCAATCCGAACGAGACGTTTGAGGCCCCGAGGCACATGTTGACACCGAGCTCGGCGCGGATCAAGCTGATCGTCGCGAGTGTCGTGGTCACGGCTTCGGTGTCGGCGCCGACCGTCATCGCCAGCGGGTCGATCACCACGTCCTGCGGCGCGATCCCGTAGTCGGCCGCCGCGCTGACGATCCGTCGCGCGCACTCGAGCCGCTTCTGTGGAGTCTCTGGGATCCCAGTCTCGTCGTTGGCGAGGCCGACGACTGCAGCGCCGTGGCGTGCCACCAGGGGGAGGATCTCCTCGAGCCGCTCGTCCTCCGCGGTCACCGAGTTCACCAGCGCCCGGCCCTCGTACACCGAGAGCCCAGCCTCGAGCGCCTCGATCACCGAGGAGTCGATGCAGATCGGCAACTCTACCGCGTCCTGGACGGCCCTCAGCATCGCCTGCAGCAGCTCGGGCTCGTCCACAAGCGGGATCCCCGCGTTGACATCGACCATGTCGGCTCCGGCCTGCTCCTGGGCAAGCGCGTCGACGGTCACGGTCGACAGATCGCCGCCCCGAAGCTCCTCGGCGAACTTCTTGCGGCCGGTGGGGTTGATCCGCTCGCCGATGATGCAGAACGGCCCCTCGGAGCTGATCGTGACCGTCTTAGACCGCGACCGAAGCACTGTATCCATTGGTTTCCCTTTCGATTCGTGTGGGGATGCCCAGCCGCCTGCAAAGCTTCGCGATCCCGGCGTCCTTGCGGAACGAGATGAAGTGAAGCCCCGCGACGCCTGGCTGCGCCAGCGCGTGGGTCGCGAGCTCGTATGCGATCTCGAAGCACTCGGCCTCGACGTCGCGTGCTCCTTCCACGCGCGCCACGACCTCGGGCGGCACGTCGATTCCCGGGACCTTGGTGGCGACGAAGCGCATCCCCCCGACCGTGCGCAGGATGCAGATCGACGGGATCAGCGCCAGACGCTTGCTGACCCCGGTGTCATGGGCCGCGCGCATGAAGCGCTCGAGCAGCTGGGGCCGATAACAGATCTGAAGCTGGAGGAACCGCGCTCCGGCCATCGCCTTCCTGGCGGCTCGGCGGACGCGGTACTCGAACGGGGGAGCCCCGGGATTCTCGACCGCTCCGATCAGGAAATGCGGTGCCGGGGTGATCGGCCGTCCCGACAGGTAGCGGCCGCGCTCCAGCGCACGGGCAAGCGCGATCAGCTGGACAGCGTCGAGGTCGAACACCCGCCGCGTCTCCGGCTCGTCGCCGGCGCTCACGTCGTCGCCCGTCAGAGCGCAGATGTTCTCGATTCCGTGCATCGCAGCGCCCACCAGCTCAGCCTCGAGCGCGAGTCGGTTCCGGTCCCGGCAGGTCAGCTGCATCACCGGCTCCACTCCCTCGTGCTTCAGTCCGATCGCCACCGCAAGCGGAGAGCAATGCGCGTGGGCTGAAGGGTTGTCAGTGGCATTGAAGGCGTCGACGTACGCCTCCATCGGCGCGAGCTGACGCCTGATCTCGGCGTGACCGCCACCATCGACCACGGGCAACTCGGCCGTGACTACGAACTGGCCGGCGGCGAGCTTGCGCTCAAGGCTCGACATCGGCCTGGGCCGCCCATCCGGTTGGGACCTCACGGTCCCGCCCACTGACGAGGTTCATCCACGACGAGGTGCCCTCCAGCCGGTTGTCGACCGGCGGTCTGAGGTGGTCGATATGACCGCGCCACAGCGGCAGTCGCTCCGAGCGCTCGTACGCCTTCAGCCATACGCACCGCATCTCCGGCTTGACCTCGCAGGTCCCGTCGGCCCTGACGCCGCCGCACGGTCCATTCCGAAGCGTCTTCGGGCAGTTCATCGGGCAGGTCAGGCCAGTCTCGTGCAGCACGCATTGGCCGCACATCTGGCATCCCCAGACCGCGCCTTTGACCACGTGCTCGGCGCGCGCGAGGAGACCGCCGGCCCTCATGCCGGCACCTTCTCCCGCTGGCGCTGGATCAGCTCCTTGGCTTTCTTGACCGCGGAGGAGGCGTCGGCCGAGTAGCCATCGGCGCCGACCGCGTCTGCGTACTCCTGGGTCACGGGCGCGCCGCCGACCATCACGATCACCTTGTCGCGCAGGCCGGCTTTCTGGAGCGCATTGATGTTCGCCTTGAACATCGGCATCGTCGTGGTCAAGAACGCGGAGAAGCCAACGATGTCGGGCTTGTGCTCCTCGATCTGCTCGATGAACTTCTCCGGCGGCACGTTCACGCCGAGGTCGATCACGGTAAATCCGGCGCCCTCGAGCATGATGTTGCAGAGGTTCTTGCCGATGTCGTGCACGTCGCCCTTGACGGTGCCCATCAGGAAGGTCCCCACCTGCTGTGTGTCGGTCTCGGCGAGCAGCGGGCGCAGGATGTCGAGCGCCCCTTGCATCGCGCGGGCCGCGATCAGCATCTCGGGAACGAAGTAGTCGCCGCGCTCGAACCG
>CATPAX010000131.1 GCA_955652215.1 uncultured Solirubrobacteraceae bacterium
GACGATCATCGCCACCGACGACGCGCGCGCCAGCTCGTTCAGGGCCGAGGCGACCCCTCCCCGCGTGGCGTCGCGCATGCACCTGAGCTCGGAGCCGACCGCTCCGAGCAGCGCATCGGCGGCGGGCCAAAGCGAGCAGGTATCCGACTCGATCGAGGCATCGAGCTCGAACTCGTTGCGCGCCAGCATGATCGCGGTGCCATGCTCGCCGATGCTGCCCGACAGGAGGATGCGGTCGCCCGGCCGCAGTGCGTCTGGAGACACTCTCGCGCGCGGGTCGCGCAGGCCGATTCCAGTGGTGCACACGTACATCCCGTCCGCGTGGCCGCGCTCGACCACCTTGGTGTCTCCGGCGACGATCTGCACCCCCGCGGCTTTCGCCGCCCGAGCCATCGCCTCGATTTCGGCTCGCAGCTCGTCGGCGGGGAGTCCCTCCTCGAGAACCAGCGACAAACTAAGTGCAAGCGCCCGCGCACCGGATACCGCAAGGTCATTGACCGTGCCGTTCACGGCCAGCTCGCCGATCGACCCGCCAGGAAACGTCAGGGGCTTGACCACGTAGGAGTCGGTGGTCAACGCCAGGTCGAGGCCGCCGACATGAACCGTCCCCGCATCGGCCATACGAGCGAGCTCATCGCCCCCGAGGGCCGGGACGAACAGGCCCTCGATCAGCGACTGGGTGGCCTTGCCCCCGGCTCCATGCGCCATCGTGATCCGCGCGTCGCGGAACTTGCGGCGCTTGCCACGCGCCGTCTCGATGATCCCGAGGATCTTCTGCTCGCGCTCGGAAACGACCGTCTGATCGCTCACACGACCTCCCGCTCTCGTGCGAAGCGGCCGAAGTTGTAGTAGGCGGCGCACGCTCCCTCGGAGGACACCATGCAAGTGCCAATCGGCCGCTCAGGGGTGCATGCCGTGCCGAATACCTTGCACTCCCACGGCTTGATGACGCCCTTGAGCACCTCGCCGCACTGGCATGCCTTGGGGTCCGCGACCCGCACGCCGGGGACACTGAACCGCCGCTCGGCGTCGAGCTCGGCGTAGGCCTCCGAGAGCTTCAGACCACTGTGGGAAATGAACCCGAGCCCGCGCCACTCGAAGTGCGGGCGCAGCTCGAACACCTCGGACATCACCTCGAGCGCCCGAAGGTTCCCCTCGTACGGGACGACCCGCTTGTACTGGTTCTCGACCTCGCAGCGGCCCCCGGCCAGCTGGCCGAGAATCATCGTGATCGCCTGCAGGATGTCCAGAGGCTCGAACCCGGCGATCACCACGGGCTTGCCGTAGTCGGCAGGAATGAACTCGAAAGGCCGCGCGCCTACGACTGTCGAGACATGTCCTGGTCCGATGAAGCCGTCCAGCCTGAGGTCCGGTGACTCGAGCAGCGCCCGCAGCGGCGGCACGATCGTCACGTGGCTGCACATGCAGGAGAAGTTCTTGACGCCCTCCATCCGCGCGCGCTTGAGCGTTAGCGCTGTGGACGGCGCCGTCGTCTCGAAGCCGATCGCGAAGAACACCACCTCCCGGGCCGGATTCTGCTTGGCGATGCGCAGCGCATCCAGCGGCGAGTAGACCATGCGGACATCCGCGCCCGCCGCCTTCGCCTCCAGCAGGCTTCCGTTGGACCCTGGGATGCGCATCATGTCGCCGAAGCACGTGAAGATCACGTTCTCCTCGTGCGCGATCGCGATGCCGTCATCGACGCGGCCCATCGGAATCACGCACACTGGGCAACCCGGGCCGTGCACAAGCTCGACGTTGGCCGGAAGCAGGTCGTCGACACCGTACTTGTAGATCGAGTGGGTATGGCCCCCGCAAACCTCCATCAGCTTGTAGTGGCGGCCCGGCTCGACGAGCGTCAGGATCTCGCCGGCCAGGGCGCGGCCGAGCTCGGCGTCGCGGAACTCGTCGACGAACCTCACGAAGCCACTCGGGCTTCGTCTTGCGGATCAAGCCGTGCGATCGCCGTCCCGGCATGAACCAGCAGGCACTCGCCGGGCGTAACGGGCTCGACAAGCGCCGTCTCAACTGTCGCCGACGCGCCGTCCTCTCCCTGGCACAGCGCCAGACCGCGCTCGACGTCCACGCGCAGCACAGTCATCGGATCGCCGTCATCGCCGTACGTCACGCAGTGCTGCGAGCCGCATGCGAGCTCGGAGAGCGCGATGCTCATTCGATCACGCTGGCCTTGAGCTCTTCGAGCTCCTGCTCGTAATCGGCTCCCATGCGGACCAGCAGGTCGCGGGTCGCGCGTGCCTCTTCCTCGTCAACCTGCGAGATCGCAAACCCGACGTGAATCAGCACCCAGTCGCCGGGTCCGACTCCGCCGCCTTCCTCGCCGTCCAGCAGCCCGATGTTGACATTACGGCGAACACCCGCCACATCGACCTTCGCCAGCCGATTTTCGTCATCGACAATCTCGATGACCTGGCCCGGGATCGCCAAGCACACGGCGCCGTTCTATCACCCGGGGTCGATCGCTGCCGAAGGCTGGTAATGCCGCTTACTTCGGGGGTGTGTAAGCAGGGTTACATACCTCCCAACGGAGTAAGGTTTCTCGGGTTGTAGGACGTGCGTCCCGATTTCCGGGTAGGACGGAGAGGTTGTGAAGCCGGACGGCTCCCCGTGGTCGAATCGCCCCACGCTCGCGCGCCGGCGACCCGAGCCAACCTCCATCTTCACCTACCTTCTCGACGCCGACGACGACCTCGCCGCCGAGTTCGATCTCCGAGTGCGGCTCGCCGTCCGCCAGGGAACGACCGTCAGGGTGCTCGAAGCGGACATCGGCGAGTGTGACCTGGATTTCGCATTCGGGGCGGTCGGCCAAGGGCCGGGTCTGTTGATCCTCGAGGGCTTGATTGCGTTTGAGACCTGCGTCGCCGAGCGGACCGCGAGCGAGCTCGTCGGCACCGGAGACCTGCTCCAGCCACCCGCCGGCCGGGCAGATGAGTTGCTCGAACGCGACCGCGTCTGGCGAGTGCTCTGGCCGACGCGCTTCGCCATGCTCGACACCGAGTTTGCCGAGCGCGTACGACCGTGGCCACAGGTGATCCGAGCGCTCCTACGGCGCAGCGACAGGCGGATAGCCGACGTCGACGCGGTGCGGGCAATCACCTCGCACCCGCGTCTCGAGGTCCGGCTCGTGCTGCTGTTCTGGCACCTGGCCGCCCGGTGGGGACGGGTCGAGCCGGCAGGCATCCGGCTCACGCTGCCTCTCACGCATCGCCTGCTCGGTCAGCTGGTGGGTGCCGAGCGACCCTCGATCTCCCATGCGCTCGGCCGGCTCTCGCACGCTGACCTCGTGACCGGCACGGCAGGCGACTGGCATCTGCACGGCAATCTGGCCTCCCATCTCGAAGCGCTGTCGGAAAGGACCCCCGGCCTATCGTCACGGGAACATGGCGATCGATCCACGCAGGAAACGGGCTGAGGGCGTGACCACGTCGCTCTCGAGGACGGCCAGGGATCAGGCAGCGCTGCGTGATCCCGTGAGCATCCTGTGGATCACCAGCGGGCTCGGTTGCGACGGCGATTCGATCGCGCTGACTGCGGCCACGAATCCGAGCCTCGAGGATCTGCTCCGGGGCTGTCTGCCCGGAATGCCACCGGTGATCCTCTACAACCCCGTGTTCGCGTATGAGACCGGCGAGGATTTTCTGCGCGTCTTCCGCGACGCCGCGGCGGGCAAGCTCAGCCGCTTCATCCTGGTGCTCGAAGGCTCCGTGCCAAACGAGGAGATCAACGGCGACGGACATTGGGCGGCGATGGGCACCGCCCCCGAGGACGGACAGCCGATCCCCACGTGCACGTGGATCGACCGGCTGGCGCCTAGGGCCGCGGCCGTGCTCGCGCTCGGCACCTGCGCCGCCTACGGCGGCATCCCGGCGATGCGCAACAACCCGACGGGTGCGATGGGTCTGCGCGACTACCTCGGCTGGAACTGGTCCTCGCGCCTGGGCACCCCGATCGTCAACCTTCCGGGCTGCCCGGTCCAGCCCGACAACATCACTGAGACCCTCCTCTGCCTCGTACTCCACATGGTCGGCATGGGCCCCCCGATCGATCTCGATGATCAGGGCCGCCCACGCCGGATCTTCGGCCGCACCGTGCACGAGAGCTGCGATCGCGCCGGGATGGCCGAGCACGGCCAGTTTGCCGACAGCTATGGCGAGACGAAGTGCCTGGTCAAGCTCGGCTGCAAGGGCCCGGTTGTCAAATGCAATGTCCCCGTGCGCGGCTGGGTCAACGGGATCGGCGGGTGTCCGAACGTCGGCGGGATCTGCATGGCCTGCACGATGCCCGGGTTCCCCGACAAGTACATGCCGTTCATGGAGGCCGAGACGATGGCAAAGCTCTACGCAAAGACGGCTCGCGTCCTCCACGGCCCGCTGGTGAGATATCTGCGCGAGCGGCGCATCCGCCGGACGTTCGACCTGGAGCCGCACTGGAGACGGCCGGGCAGCGAGTTGACAACCGGCTACCGTTCGCCTCAGCGCGAGCGCGCGGAGCCACTCGGGGTGCCGTAATGCCGGTCGCGGTCGTGTTTCGGTGCGAGATCTGCGGCGTGCGGCCGGACCCAGAGACCCAGCGCGCTCTCGAGCACCAGCTGCTCGACCTGCGCCACGGCGAGTACGTGGACGCCGAGCCTGCTCGCTGGCTGACCTGGCACGGACGAGGGATCTACGGCCCGCAGCGCTACGCCTGCGGCGAGCATCGCGGGGAGTTGAAGGCGCTCCTTCGCGAGCACTACGGGACGCTCGGCTGGCATCCTTGGGCTATGGGTCCGCACCCTTGGGCGGGTCGCAGGGGCACCGACAAGGCCCGCCGTCTCGCTCGCTCGCTGCGCTCCACGTTCGGCGCGCCCGGCTCGTAGGACCCGCTGGAGGCAGACCAGCGCGTTCAGGCGAGCACCCGCGTTCGCACGCTGTGTAGACGGTGACGGGTGGTGCGTCCTCACTCATTCGTCCGTCGCGGCATTAGAGTCGGGACCGGTGAACGTCTTCTCGGAGACGCTGATTGGCGGCTCGGGCTATGACGGCGACGAGTTCGTCCGGCTCTACGACCAATTTCGCCCCACCCCGCCCAGCGCACTGTTGCGGATCCTCATGCAGCTGGCACAAACCGAGCGCCCGCAGCTCGTCGTTGATCTCGGTTGCGGCACGGGGATCTCGACCCGCGTTTGGGCGACGACGGCCGCAAAGGTGGTCGGTGTCGAGCCAAACCCGACAATGATCAGCCAAGCTCGACGAGTCGGCGGGGCGGCGAATATCCGGTACGTCGAGGGATTCGCATCCGAGACTGATGTGGCGGAAGGTGCTGCTGAGGTTGTTACCTGTGCTCAGGCGTTTCATTGGATGGAGCCGGCTCCAGTGCTGGCAGAGGTAGCTCGCGTCCTTCGGCGCGGCGGCGTTTTCGCCGCGTACGACTACGACGTTCCGCCCGCGGTAAAGCCAGATGTAGACCAAGCCTTTGAGGCACACCTCGCAGCTCGTCGCGAAGCTCGGGGGCGTCTCGGACTGCAAGCGGGCGCTGCCACCTGGCCGAAGGAGCAGCACCTCGACCAGATTCGGTGCAGCGGACGTTTTCGCCAGGCCCGTGAGGTGGTCTGCCATGGTTCTGGGCTCGCCCACGCCGCGCGCGTGATCGGCATGGCCGAGAGCATTGGAGGACCGCGCGCAATCTTCGGTGGCGAGGCGCCCGAGGTCGCCAGCACCTTTGAGCATTTGCGCGACACCACGGCTCGCGCGCTTGGGAAGGGCGAGCACCCGATGACTGTCTGTTACCGGATGCGGATCGGGATCAAATAGGGGTTGGCTCGCCCGAGAGCACCGCGGGCGGGATGCCCGAGCGCGCCGGGCGACATGCGGTGAAGCTGCGAACTTTGGCGATTTGGTGGCGTATAGGCCTACCGCATCGCCATCGTTCCGGTTGAGGGCGGGTGTAGCGGTTGTTGACGTCCTCTATCGCTCTGAGTTGGCGATGATCGCGTCGTGGACGTACTGCGCCAGCCCCGCCATGACCTCCTCGTAGTTCTTCCGGAAGCGCGGGTCTGACAAGTAGAGCTCAGCGAGACCGCGATGATGCTCGGAGCCGCACTCATAGAACCAGCGCGAGATGTACTGCCGGTGCGCCTCGGCCGCATCCATCGCAGGCTCGCTCGTGGCTGGAGCTCCGGCCTTCAGTGCGTCTGCGAATGCGGTGAGGTTCTCGGCGCCCTCACGCTTGATCGCGATCCAGTCATCCTTCGTATACGCAGCTGTGCGCCGCTGGGACTCTCTCCAGGAATCGGCTTCACCCCAGCGCTTCTCCGCCTCTCCGGTGTAGTCATCGATCGGTTCATTGCCGAACACCCCGAGCTGCTCTTCCGGGGTCAATGCGATACCCATTCTTCGTGCCTCCATTTCGTTTTCGATAGCTCTGAGGAGCACGTCAGCGCGATCGCGCCGCTCACGCAGCAACCTGTGCTGGCGGCGGAGATGATCCTCGACCTGGTCGGGGGCTGACAGGATCTCCGAGATCTCATCGAGGGCGAAGTCGAGCTCGCGATAGAACAAGATCGCTCGCAAGCGCTCCAGATCTTGGGCTGAGTACAACCTGTACCCGGCGTCGCTTCTCGCGCTCGGCGGCAGCAGTCCGATTTCGTCGTAGTGGTGAAGCGTCCGCGGCGAAACATTCGACATCCGGACCACCTCGCCGACCCTGTACTCACTCATGGAGTGGATGCTCGGGCATCACGTAAGGTGAGAGTCAAGCGATATTCAGCGCGCCTGCGAAATCAGGGCTGCGGGGGCGCGCCTATGTCGGCCACGGCGCGCTCTGACCCGAGCGCGCGGGCGATTGCGGACTATCCGTCGATGCCCGACTGGACGGCCGGGTCAAGCGGAGCCTGCTCTTCTCCCGCCGTGATCGGCTCGCCGTCCTCGCCGTAAAGCACGTCGTGCGGCTGTCCGAGCGGGTCTGTCGACGCCAGCTTCCGGGCGTCTTTCTTGGCCTGCTTGTCGATCCGCTTTTCGCGGAGCCTTCTTTCCCGGTTCAGCTTTGCTGTGGTGGTTTTCCTCTTACCGCTTGATGCCATGCGTGTCCTCCTGCCAGCTTGATGCCATCGCGTCGAGCACGCGCGGAGGCTGGCGATTGAAAGCTGCCGTAGCCGGCAAGCCGTGCAGGTCTCTGCTTGTCCCGGGTGTCACCAGCAGCCTCGTGGCCACATGTGGGCCCGGTCCTCCGGATTCGTACGCCAGCGGCCCCGCTGGCTTGCAGACCGACGCGAGCGAGAATCCCGATGATTCTCGCTCGCGGGTCGAAACCTGCGGGTTAAAGCGCTTGGACGTTCGCGGCTGCGGGGCCCTTCGGGCCCTGCTCGGCGTCGTAGCTCACCTTCGCGCCCTCAGCAAGCGACTTGAAGCCGCTGCCCTGGATCGCGCTGTGATGTACGAACAGATCCTTGCCGGAATC
>CATPAX010000132.1 GCA_955652215.1 uncultured Solirubrobacteraceae bacterium
ACTTCCCCGCGCCGCCACCGGGGCACGTCTACGAGGTGTGGCTCGGGCGCGCCGGACACGCGCCGGCGCCGACCAGCGCGCTGTTCAGCGTGACCGCGGCGGGAACGGGCGATGTCGCGATTCCGGGTGACCTGCGTGGCGCCAGCGAGGTGCTGGTCACCCCCGAGCCCGACGGAGGCAGCCAGGCGCCCACCCACGCGCCTGTCATCGTCGCGCAGCTGAGCTGAATCACTCGGTAACCTCGAGATGTTCCTCGAGCTCGGCCCACTTCCTAGATGCGTGTAGCGGTCACCGGCGCCACCGGCCTGATCGGTAGAGCCCTGGTCAATGCT
Organism: uncultured Solirubrobacteraceae bacterium; assembly: GCA_955652215.1. The sequence continues at coordinate 333 of CATPAX010000132.1, forward strand.
CTGTGCGCACGCGACGACACCGTCGTGGCGCTGACCCGCGATCCCCACGGCGCCCGCTCGGCGCTTACCGGCGCCGAGCTGTTCGCATGGCCCGATCCTCAGCACGCCCCTCCCCCCTCCGCCTCCCTCGACGGGGCCGATGCGGTAGTCCATCTCCTCGGCGAGCCGGTCGCCCAGCGGTGGACCGAGGAGGCAAAGCGGGAGATCCGCGACTCGCGCGTGCTGAGCACCCAGTCGCTCGTGGCTGGGCTGAACGCTCTACCGGACGACCGCCGGCCGGCGGTCTTGGTCTCCCAGTCGGCAACGGGCTACTACGGGCCCCGAGGGGACGAAGAGCTCGACGAGCTATCACCTCCCGGCGACGATTTCCTGGCGGACGTCACCAAAGAGTGGGAGCGCGAAGCTTCAGCCGCACCGCTGGCGAGGGTCGTGAGGACGCGGACGGGCGTGGTGATCGCTCCCGAGGGAGGAGCTCTGGCGAAGATGCTGCCGCCGTTCCGGCTCGGACTCGGCGGTCCGGTCGCCGGCGGAAAGCAGTACGTCCCCTGGATCCACCTGCGTGACGTCGTCGGAGGGCTGTTGCGGTGCATCGACGACGGTCGCGCGATGGGGCCGGTCAATTTGACAGCTCCGAATCCGGTCACCAATGCCGAGCTCTCCCGCGTGCTCGGGCGAGTTCTGCACCGCCCGGCGGTGATGCCGGTTCCTGGCGTCGCGCTGCGGCTGCTCTACGGTGAGATGGCCTCGATCGTGACCACCGGCCAGCGCCCGTTACCCCAACGCCTGAACGAGCTTGGCTACGCCTTCAAGTTCACCGACGTCGAGCCGGCGCTGCGCGACGTCCTGGACACGCCTGCCTAGCGGGCCTATGGGTACTAGCGCCTCAGTTGTCCCGGGCTCGCATTTCGATGAGAGTTTCGACCGCGGCCGAAACGGCACCGTGAAGATTCTGTGACTGCTCGGTACCAAAACCCGCTAGCGAAACCAGGCGAGCAGGTAGCCCAGCATGGCGACCACAAACCAGCCCAGGGTCGCGAGCCCGAGCGCGATCGCGCCGTTCAGGTTGCCGAGCGCCAGCGCGGCGATCGTGGCCTTGTGGTTCTCGCCGAAACATTCACCTTCACAACTGGCGCGCGATCTCCTAACCGATACCGGTATTCGCACCGGTGACGACCGCAGTGAGATTGGACATGAGCCTCAGGGCCTCCCGAGCCGGCGCCTCAGACCGGCGTGCTCGCTTTCGAGCCGGCCACTACGCTCCATGGTCGCCGGCCGCAGCGTGCTACTTGCCGCGGACGCCCTCCACATTTGACGTCAGACGGACCCGCGGATCGCGTTCACCACACGTGCTTGAGCAAGCTCCCGAGTCCTCCGACAACGCCTTTCAGCAGCCCGCCAACGCCGGCACCCAGGCCGCCGAGCCCTCGGGCTAGACCTCCGATTAAGCCCGTGGAGTGACCGAATACCCGTGATTGGCTCCCCCGGGACGCGATGCTTGCAACCCGGCCGCGTTTGCCTCTAGTGGGACGCGCCGCTCGAGCATGATCGCGATCGCGACGATCGCGGTCGTGACCGCCAGGGCCGCGACAGCCGACACGGTCGTCGCAACCGGGACCGCGAGCAGCACCACAACCGCTCCGAGCGTCTGCCGCCATCGGCGGCGCAAGCCCAGGGTCCAGCGGAACCATGCGTCGCCCGCGAGGAACAGCGCCGCACCACCGCCGAGCGTGAACGCGCGCCCAGCGTCGAGCGCCGACGACGGGTGGGCCACAGCCACTCGCAGTCCCACCGCCGCGAACACGACGCCGAGCAGCATCACGTAGTGGGCGTAACCGAAACCGACGAACGCCTTGCGGACGCGGTCGGCCCCGATCGCGCTCCTGAAGGCCCTCTCGACGACCTCGGTTCCTTCGCCAAAGTATGTCCACCACAGCTCGGCGGAGAAGATCAATGCCAGCACGGCGACCACCACAAGTCGAAGGTCTATCGGCAAGCCCCGGGCTCCGATCCCGGTGGCGACGACCGACTCGCCGATTGCGATCAGCACGAGCAGGCCGTGGCGCTCGACGAAGTGGGTTGGGCCGATCTGAAAGCCCTCGCCGGCATGGGTGCCAAACCACAGGTACAGAACAACGGCGCTCCACACGATTGCCTGGGCCTCGCCCCCGAATGCCCCTGATACGAGGACCGCGATCGCGGTCAGGAGATTCCCGGGCGCCAACTCGCGCATCGCAGCGGAGGAGCTCTCGCCGGCCTGGCTGACGTAGAGGACCGCGTGGATCACGTTGATCACCAGGTACGCGATGCCGAACGTCAGCCCGGTCCCCGCGAATGCATCCGGAATCGAGATCGCCAGCACCAGATAACCCGCCATCGCACCGAGCAGCAACGCCTGGCGCCGCGCGCCTTCGGCCGGGACGGCGTTGGTCAGCCATGCGTAGCCGTCGTACATCCAGAAGATCAGCCCGAGCATCAAGACCACGTGCCAGACCGCGGCCCATGTCAGCCGCGTCGCCAGCAGCGAGGTGAGCTGCGTGATCGTGAATACGAACACGAGGTCGAAGAACAGCTCGAGCGGAGTAACGCGGGCGACCGGATCCGCGCCCGCGTCGTTTCGGATCATGGATTCCTCGGGTTCACTCATGGTCGCGTCCGACCCTATCTGTCCGCTTGGGCGGTTTGACCGCGGCCGGCCCAGGGCGTAGCGTCGCGCCTCGTGAACTCTCTCGCGCTACGGGCAATCGCAGCCTTGAGGAGTTGGACGTTCCTGGCAATTGCGGCTGCGGGGATTCTCGCGGGAACTCCCGCCTCGGCGACGGTCCTTGCCTCTACCATTGCGCCGCACGCTCCGATGGCAGTACTGGCGCATGCCGGGCGCTGGATCACGGACGCCAGCGGCCGCGTCGTGATCCTCCACGGGATCAACCTGGTCTACAAACGTCCGCCGTATTACCCCGCCACGACGGGTTTCGGCGATGACGACGCCGCGCTCCTTTCACGGATCGGCTTCAACGCCGTACGCGTGGGGGTCATCTGGAAAGCGCTCGAGCCCGCCCCGGGGGTCTTCGACGACGCCTACCTCGCCCGGATCGCGGGGACGGTCCGGACGCTCGCCCGCCACGGCATCGTGTCGCTCCTCGACTTCCACCAGGACCTTCTGAACGAGCGCTTCCAGGGGGAGGGGTTTCCCGACTGGGCGATCCAGGACGGTGGCCTTCCTAACCCGAGGCTCGGGTTCCCGGGTAACTACGAGGGCAATCCGGCGCTTCAGCACGCCTTTGACGAGTTCTGGGCCAACGCGCCTGGGCCAGGCGGGGTCGGGCTCCAGGGTCGCTACGCCGTCGCCTGGCGGCACGTTGCTGCGCGGTTCGCCGGGGACCAGAGCGTGCTCGGCTACGAGCTGCTCAACGAGCCGTTCCCCGGCACGCCATTCGCGACCTGCGCCGCGGCCGCAGGCTGTCCGGCGTTCGATGCGAAGCTCACGGCGTTTAACCGCAGAGTCGCCACGGCGATCCGGGCTGTCGATCGGCGGCACCTGATCTTCTACGAGCCCAACGTGGTGTTCGACTTCGGTGCCGCGACGGACACGGGCAGACTCGGCGAGGGGCCTGCGGGCTTCGCCTTCCACGACTATTGCTTTCAGATCGCACCGAACGGGTGCCCCAGCGAGCCTCGCGTCTTCGCGAATGCGCTCGGCCACGTCAAGCAGACACGCGAGGCGCTGCTGCTGACCGAGTTCGGATCTACCCCGTACGCCGGCGATCTCGCCGGGATGGTCGCGCGCGCGGACCGCGACATGGTCCCCTGGCTCGAGTGGTCCTACTGCCCATGCGGCGACCCGACGGGCGCGACCCCCGACCCACTGGTCTTCGACCCCGCGAGACCTCCGCGCGGAGCGAACCTTGGCTCACTGGCTCTCGGCACTCTCGTCGAGCCGTATCCCGAGCTGGTCGCCGGCACCCCGCGGTCGTGGAGCTTTGACCGCGCCACCCGGGTCTTCCGCCTGCGCTACAGGACGTCGCGCGTCGCCGGCGGAGGCTCGTTCACTACGGGGTCGGTCACCGTCGTGGCCATCCCCAGCTTCGTCTATGGCTACCGGTACGCCGTGAGCGTGCGCGGCGGCGCGATCGTCTCCTCACGGGGCAGCCCGCTGCTTGAGATCTCGCCCTGTCACGGAGCACGGGCTGTGTCGGTGTTAGTGCGGGCCCGGGGCGCCAGCAGCGCATCGTGCGTGGCCAGACGACCCTCAGCTGTGCGGGACCGAGAGCATCGCGACGCTCCCCGGCGCGACGGTGACGACATAACGATGCTGGATCGGCTCGAGCGAGACGGTCGACGGCGCGCCTGGCAGAACCCCGGTCGGCGTCTCCGTGCCGAAGCTCTGTCCGGCGATCGTGACCCCGTTGGTCGCGCTGAGGCGCGGCGCCACCAACCGCTCGAGCGTCCCACTGCTGCTTACGGTGGGCGGCTGGAGCGCAACCGTCACGGCATGGGTCGGAGAATCATTGATCAGGACGACCCGCACTATGCCCTTGACGCCTCGTGTCGCCCACACGCGCAGGGTGTTGCCGTTACCGGCGGGTGCGTAGGTTCGCAATAGGCGGGAACCGGGCGGGGCGGCGCGGGTGAACATCAGCAGCCCGTAGTACATGGGCGCGACGTGGGCCTCCCAGGCTCCGTGCGAATGGAAGAACGCAAACGGTGCGTATAGCGCATTCGCGAACGTGTGGACGTTGACTCCGTCGACACCGACCTGCGCCATGTGGAACAGGGTGTCCAGCGACCAGAGCGCAGCGGCAAACGTGTTCGAGACCCCCCGCGCGCCGCCGCACGAGACGCTGTTCAGCTCATCCGCTCGGAACTGCAGGCCATGAGCGTGTGCGACCGCGACGGCTGCCGCGAGGCTCGCGGCCGGTCCGATCGCGGCGTCCAGCGAGAGCAGATTTGGAATCGTTGGGTAGGTGGGCGAGGTACGGCTCGTGTAGCAGCGGTGAAGCGGATAGCGGTGGAAGGTCACGATCCGGACGCGCGGGTTGGCGTCGAGGTACTGATTCAGGCCGTCGAGCCACTGCGAGGCACCCGACGCCGGCCCCACGAGCGGCACCCCGCGCGGCAGCACCGACGCGATCGAGGAGTAGTCGCTGAGAAACGAGCGAAATCCGTAGTCCGCCCGACGGCCGAACACGCTGACGCCGCTGCTGTTCGTATACCAGCCGATCGTTCCGTAGACCTCCGGCTCGTTCCCGAGTTCGAATCCCGCGATCAAGCCTCGGCCGATGCCGTGAAGCAGCGCCAGCGCCTCCGTACGCGCGATCGCCGTGCTGTCGGCCTCGAAGTTGATGCCGAGGATCAGCCGGGCCCCCATCGCCATGGCGGTCGCCCGAGTCACCGCAAGCCATCGGGGGTTGAGCGCGTAGTGGACCCCGCCCGGCTTTGCGACGCCCGGAGTGGGCCACCAGGTCCAGTCCGTGGTGTCTCCCCCGAACCGGATCACCGGTGAGGCCCCGGCGGTCAGGCCGCGGACGAGTGCGATGAACGTCGGGTTCGGCGCCGCCGGGTGAAAACCGAAGTACGCCAGCGAGGCCCAGTATTCGATCGAGAAGCCGACGAATCCTGGGCGGACCGGCTGGCTCGTCGGCACCCCCGTGACCTCGACGCGCACGGCGCCCCTCGGGATCGTCAGCGCAGCGTCCGAGTCTGAGGTGGCAAACGGGTCGCTCAGGAGAACCGCAGCGGCAACGACCGCTAAACCAGCGAGCCCCAACGCCCGGATAACCGAAGGCTTCAGTCGTCCCCCGGTCAGCGCGCGCGGACCGGTCGCGCTTGATGGCCTATGACCGGTCCCTGACCCCCGCGCCCGATGGCCTACGACTGCTCCTTAACCCACGCCAGGATCCCACGCGAGTGGCTGATCACGGTGCCATCGGGCAGCTTCAGCGTCGGCAGTTTCGTCGTTCCCGTCGCGGCCTGTAGCTCGTCGCGGGAGCCCTTTCGCATGAACGGAATGGGGTGCCCGTGACCGGCGAGCACCTTCTCGTACTCGATCCCGGCGGCTTTCATCGCCCTCTGCACGCGCGCGCAAGGGTGGGCCCGTGGTCCCCCCTCGTCTCCGTGGCAGACATATAACGTCGGCACCTCAGCCATCGCTCATCCTCCAACCCGAGTCTCGGGCGGGGAGCCTACCGAGCCATGCGCCTCCGCTCTAGATCACGTGAGCGACCTTCTGTGTGGATAGTGCGTCAATCGATGGACTCAGCGACGAGCTTGCCGCGCTATGCACGCCTGGGGAGGATGCATTGACGCGCGATGCTCAGGGCGTGGCGATTGACGCATAAAGCACACGGAACCGGCTTTCGCCCGACCATCCGGAGCCGCACCGTCGGCTGAGCGCCGAACGCCCGACCATCCCGAGCCGCACCGTCGGCTAAGCGCCGAACGGGCGGTGGGGCGCGGGATTGACCCGCTACTTGACGGTTACGGCTGCGGAACGATCCGGATGTACGGCCGCGGGGCCTCCCACTCGCCGAACATCTCCTTGGCCTGCTCGTCCGAGACGGAACCA
>CATPAX010000133.1 GCA_955652215.1 uncultured Solirubrobacteraceae bacterium
ACGGTCGGCGCGCCATCGCGTATTCTCAGATAGCTCGACCCCACGCACCGAGGGAGACCAATGCCATCACCACCCAAGAAGCTAAAACGGGTGTCGCTGAACCCGGCGGATATCGCCGGAATCTCAAAGGCGAGCCCGTACATCCAGCGGCTAGTCGAGGACGAGAAGCTCAGGGAGAACGTTCGCATACTCCTCGACTCGAGCCGGAGCGCCTACAGCCGACTCTCCAACGGGAAGGCTCCGGCGAAGGCGCTGCTGGAGGACAAGAAGCTGCAGCGCGACCTGCGCCAAGCGCTCGAGGCGGCTCGCGAGGCGGGCGCCGCGTTGAGCGACGCCCCGAAGAAGCGCGGTCGCAGGAAGGGCGGCGCCCGCCGCAAGCTGATGCTTCTGCTCGTCAGCTTCGGTCTCGCGCTCGCCCTCAGCGAGAAGCTCCGGTCCAAAGTACTCGACACACTGTTCGGCGCCGAGGAGGAGTTCCAGTACACGCCTCCGGCGAACACGGGTGCGGCGTCAACGCCGTCGACTCCCGTAACCGCGGCGTAACGGCGAGTTCAACTGCACTTCGGGGGGTGTGCGCGGCTGGCGCGTACATCCCCCGCGTATGACTGTGCGCCGCTGGGCGGCCGCGCTGGTACCGCCGGGGGTCATCCTGGCATCGCTGGGGGTGGCGCAGCTCGTGCTCCCGGGGATCGCGGCGCAGAGGATCCGCGAGCGCCTTGGCCGCTCCGGTCAGGTCCTCGAGGTCCGGGTCTCGGCGTTCCCAGCGATCGAGCTGCTCTGGCACCGCGCCGACAGCGTTGTCGTTCGGATGTCCCGGATTCGCACGGAGCCCTCGGAGCTGGCGGGGATGCTTGCTGGCTCCGGTCAGGCTGACTCCGTCGACGCATCGGTGGGAGAGCTCGACGCCCGCCTGCTGACGCTGCGCGACGTCAGCTTGAGAAAGCGCGGCAGCGAGCTCACCGGCTCCGCCCGTGTCAGCCAAACGGACCTGCAGGCTGCGCTTCCCCTGCTCGAGTCGGTCACACCGATCGCCGCCACCGAAGGTCGCCTGACGCTCCGCGCCACGGTGTCCATTCTCGGTGTCGGCGCCAGCGTCAACCTGATGCTCGAGGCACAGAACGGCGCATTGGTGCTCGTCCCCGACCTTCCACTCGGAGGTCTCGGCAGGATCACTGTGTTCTCGAACGACCGGCTGTACGTCGAGGGTGTCGGCGGCAGCACGATTCCGGGCGGTTTCTCCGCGTTCGTTCGGGCGAAGCTGACCTAGTGGAGGTACACGGCGAAGAAGTCCCGATCGTCGGGTGATAGGTACCGAGTCGTGGGCTGAGACATGCCGGACAGCAGCTTTGACGGAGCGCCGGCGCCGGGGAATTTATAGGTGTTCAGGGTCGTCCATTCGGAGTTGATGTCGAGCTCCATCGCACGCACGGCGCCGGCGTGGATCATGATCGCCGCGAGCGAGCCCACCGTCTGGTAGGGGGCGGCGGCGTAGATCAAATTGCCGTGACGGTCGATACCGACTGCCGAGCGCCACACCTGGATCGCGTTACCGAGGGTCGCTCCCCACTCTGGGCCGTCTGACAGGTTTGGATTCGGATGCCCGTTGTCGACGATCAGCGGGAGGTTCTGGCGCGCGTACTGAACGTCAGGGCCTGCGCTGGAGCCGCCAGGCCAGCCGATCACATCGACCCGGCCATCGGTGTAGCGCACAATCGTTCCGATCCCGTGCTGCATCGGAGCATACGTGCGGCCGTCAAGCGCGAAGCCGCCACCGGAGTCGGTGAGCTTGAAACCGCTGTTGAACGTCGCGACGAGTTGCGAGCGCATGTCGACTGGGACTTCCATCGGGCCACGTGCCGGCAGCGAAACGGCTGGCTCCAGCCGGCCCGGTATCAGCGAGACGCTGGTCCGGGTGTGGTCGATCCAGGCCACGCCGGCGACGGTCTGCGGGTAGTTCACCGGATCGGAGCGGAAGCTCGTGATCAGTACCGGAGGATGCGCACCGCCGCTCGCGAACGTCGACCGCCAGACTCCCTCGCCCGGGAGCGCCGGCGTGGCCAGCGGCTTGATTGGGGGTGGTTCGAAATGGGCAACGATCCCCGGATGCCTGATCGCTCCCACCGGCCCGGCAGCACCGGCCAGCTTCGGGAGTGTCCGGAGCCTGGGCCCCCCCTTCGGCGGCGCGTTCAGCGAGTAGTAGACATTCTCGACGTAGTTGACCAGTCCGCGAGCGCCGTTGTCGCGCAGCCACTCGACCGTACGGATCCCCAGCGATGTGCTCGATTGTTGAGTAAGCGCGCCGGCATAGGACACGACCGCCGGCATGAGGCACAGGAGCGCCGTGAGCAGCGCGATCCTGCGTATCCTGAGGAATCGGGACGGGGACGGCGAACCTTGGCGCAGAGCACCAACGTTCGCGCGCGAGCGCTCGGGCTGCTGTCTAGGCGGGGCGAGCATCGTGACTACCTTCCAGGCACCGATGATGAAAAGGCTAAATACTTGCTGAGAGGGTCCTCATCACCTGCACGCAGGAACCCCTCTAGGCATGACATACCCTGAGTGATGATGGCAATACCCGAGGCAGGGCATTCTCTTCGCAGTAGTACTACACCTCTCGGCGGCCCACGGGCGGGCCTTCCGAGCAATGATGCGCCCCACGCTCGGACCTCGCGAGCTCGCCGCGGACGGGTGTCGGCTGCGCTCGCCACGATGCGCCCACGGCAATGGATCAAGAACGCCCTCGTGGTCGGCGCGGCAGGGGCGGCGGGGGCGCTGGGACACGACGATGTCCCGGTTCGCGTCGGGATCGCGTGCCTCGCTTTCTGCTTCCTGGCTTCGGGGACCTACGCGATCAATGACGTCCGCGACGTCGAAGAGGACCGGCGCCATCCGCGCAAGCGCACCCGTCCGGTGGCCGCCGGCGAGCTCAGTGAGCGAGCCGCGGTGGCTCTCGGCGCCTGGCTCCTCCTGGCGGGTCTCGCGCTGTGCTTCGCTGTAACACCGCTGCTGCTGCTGGTGGGAACGGCATATGTTGCGCTGACCATCAGCTACACCATGCTCTGGCGGCGCGTGCTGCTGCTCGACCTAATCGCGATCGCTGGAGGCTTCGTGCTGCGGGCGGTGGCCGGCGGAGTGGCGGCGCCGGTGACCCTCTCGCGCTGGTTCATCCTTGTCATCAGCGCTTCTGCGGTACTTGTCGCGGCGGGCAAACGCGACGCCGAGCTCAAGCGCGCCACTCGCGAGAGCAACCCTAAGAGAGGCGTTCTCGAGCTCTATACGCCGCGCCTGCTTGGCTTGATTCTCATCGGGAGTGGAGTGATCGCCCTGTTCGCGTACACGATGTGGGCCTTCGCCATACCTACCGTGGACGGGGTTCCATGGCGTCCGCTGACGATCGTCCCATTCGCTCTGTGCCTGGCGCGATATGGCGTCCAGGTCGTTCGCGGCGCGGGCGAAGCCCCCGAGGAGCTCCTGCTCTCGGACCGATGGCTACTCGGCGTCGGGGCGCTCTGGCTGCTGGTGTTCGCGCTGGGCGTACATGCCACAGCTGGTTGAGACGCGAGCGCCTGTTTCGCGGGCGGCGACGATCAGCGGCTGGGGGAACGTGCGCCCGACCAGCGTCCAGTTGGTCCGGCCAGACGACGCCGACGGGGTTCGGGCAGCGCTCGAGCTAGCTCCCTCAGGAGGCGCAATCGCCCGCGGTATGGGGCGCAGCTACGGCGACGCTGCCCAGCTGACCGATGGGGTCGTGCTCGACATGACCGCCCAGCAAGGCTTCGAGCTCGACGATGAATCGGGGGTCGTGACCGCGGGTGCCGGCGTGACGCTCGGTGAGCTCCTCGGCGCGCTGGTGCCTCGGGGGTGGATGGTCCCGGTGCTCCCGGGAACCCAGCACG
>CATPAX010000134.1 GCA_955652215.1 uncultured Solirubrobacteraceae bacterium
CAATGAAGGGAGTGCGCTCGAGCGGATCGTGTTCGCCGTTCGCGGCGCTGCGGCCTGCGAGGCGTTCGAGCGCGCCCTGGCAGCCTGACCCGGGTGCATAACGCGACAATCGCCGCCCGTGCTGACGCGCGTGCCGAGTTATCCACACCAGAGGAGGACGTTGTGACACGCGCCGCGCAATCGCCGGTGTTTGTCGAGTTATCCACCCTGAGGCGGGCTACCGGATCTCGAACCCGCGAACGCCGTCGGGCTCCTCCTCATTGACCGTAGTTTCGTCGACCCGGGCCCCCGCCGGACCTGTCTCGAAGAACCTGAGCACCCGATCGACAGCGTCACCCGGTCCCTCGAGGACCGCCTCGACTGCGCCGTCCGCCCGGTTGCAGACCCACCCGGAAACCCCATGGGCCCGAGCCCGCTCGCGGACCGAGTCCCTGAAGAACACGCCCTGCACCCGGCCCTGGACCACGACGTGCTTCCGCACCGCTTCGCTCACGCCCGTGATTCTCCCGCACCGTTCCGTCCGCCGCCCGCGCCATGCTCGAATCAGAAATGAACGCACTTTGGCTGCTAATCGGCTTGCTTGCGGGCGCCGCCCTGGTCGCTGCGGCGTTGCTGCCGCGGATCCGCTCGCTCGCGCTCGGCGCCGCGCGCGCCACGCAGCTCGACCGCGACCTGCTGACCGCGCGCGCTGAGCTCGAGCACGAGCGCTCGAGGGGCGAGGAGCGCCTCGCCACGATCAGCGATGCGCAGGAGCGGCTATCCGCCTCTTTCAAGGCGCTCAGCGCCGAGGCGCTTCAGGCGAGCATGGGTCAACTCGCTGAGCTCGCGCGCGCTCAGCTCCAGGCGGCCCAAGCCGAGGCCAAGGGTGATCTCGACCAGCGAAAGCAGGCCGTTGAGCAGCTGGTTGCTCCGCTGCGCGACCAGCTGACCCGCGTCGACGCTCAGTTGCTGGCACTCGATCAGGAGCGGCGGGAGTCGCGCGGGCGCCTCGAGGCTCAGCTCCGGACCCTGGCGGATACCGGCGAGCGGCTGCGGACCGAGACCGGCGCCCTGGTCACGGCGCTTCGGAAGCCCAACGCGCGCGGCCAGTGGGGCCAGATGCAGCTGCGCAACGTCGTCGAGCTGGCGGGGATGGTCAGGCACTGCGATTTCGTCGAGCAGGGCTCCGTCGGGAGCGACGAGTCGACGCTGCGCCCCGACCTGATGATCAAGCTCCCGGGCGGAAAGCACATCGTTGTCGACGCCAAGGCGCCGCTGCAGGGAGTTCTCGACGCGTACGCGGCGCGCGATGACGAGGAGCGGCAGCGCTTCCTGCGAGATCACGGACGGCTCCTTCGAAAGCACGTCAAGCTGCTCGCCGACAAGGCGTACTGGGCGGAGCTCGATTCGACGCCGGACCTGGTAGTGATGTTCCTGCCGGGCGAGCACCTGTACGGCGCCGCACTCGAAGCCGATCCCGCCCTGATCGAGGATGCGATGGCCCGCCGGGTCCTGATCGCGACCCCGACGACCCTCTTGGCGATGCTGCGAGCAGTCGCCTACGGCTGGCAGCAGGAGCGCGTCGCCGAGTCAGCCCAGGCGATCTCCGAGCTGGGTCGCGAGCTTCACGCTCGCCTGGTCAAGCTCTCGAACCTCCTCGCGGCGCTCGGCTCAAGGCTGAACGGCACCGTCCGCGCTTATAACGAGGCGGTCGGCTCATACGAGGCGCGGGTCCTGCCGTCGGCTCGCCGGTTCGCTGACCACGGAGCCGTGAGCGAGGGGAGCGAGCTACCCCAGATCGAACACGTCACGGTGAGCGCTCGGAGCGTGCAGGCGGCCGAGCTTGTGGCGGGAGAGCAGGGGACCTTCGACGAGCTCTCCCCGCCGCGGCGTCTGCGCGCCGCTGAGTAGAGCCCCCTGGCGGTTCCGCGGAACCGCCTCTGCTGGATCTGACTCGTGCTCTGCTGGATCTGACTCGTGCCGTCCCTACTGTGCCAGGTGTCTCGCTCGTGCCGGCCCGGGGTTAGCCCAGCTCTTGGAAGTCGCTCCGGCCCCGGTTACTCCAGCTCCTCGAAGTCGCTCCGGCCCTTCCACCAGCGCCGCAGATCATCGCGCTGATGGGGCAGCGGATCGGCAGAGGGCTTTCGCGTCTGCACGTAGTCGAGCGCGCTGTCTATGTCGATCCCATCGCGGACGGCAACAAGCCCGGCAGCGACGGCCGCCGATCGCTGCCACCCCGCGCGGCAGTGCAGATAAGTGCGCACGCCCTCAGTGAGCCACTCATCAAGAAGATCGACTGCTTCTTCCAGGGCGCCCCCGGACAGGCTCCCGAAGTCGATCATGCTGATCCGGTACTCCTCGATCTCCGCGGCTGCAAGCGCCTGCACTACGGCCTCCCGCTCACCGGCGCGATATTCGGAGTCCTCGGCGAGGTTGAGCACCCGTCTGACCCCCATCGACGCCAGCACGGCTACGTCACGTTCGTCCAGCGGATACGAGCCCACCAGGAAGTCCGGAGCGACCTCGGCGAACCCGTAAGTGCGAAACCAGGTGGACACCACGGCAATGATCGCGGGTGTGACAGTTGGGCGGGGCGAGAGTGCTGGTGGCCTGTTGCCCATCGGGCGCCCAGTCGGGCGCTCCCGTCGTTTCGCAGGCGGTGGCAACCACCGGCCCGTGGCCGTCCGGCTCGACCGCGATCTTTGTCCGCGTGGAGCTATACGAAGGCGCGGTTTATGCCGATCCTTACCCGGTGAAGCCGCTGATTGGAGTGACCACCTCCGAGCTGCGTCCCGGCGAGCTCGCGACGCTGCGCCGTCACGGCGAGCCGCCCAATCCCGAGATGGCCCTCGGGATGACCTATGTGCGGAGGATCGAGACCGTCGGTGGGCTACCGGTGGTTCTGCCGCCGGTCGGGCACCGAGACG
>CATPAX010000135.1 GCA_955652215.1 uncultured Solirubrobacteraceae bacterium
CAGTAGGTCTCCTCGAGCTCCAGCCCGAGCGTCTCGAGCACCGGGCCGACCATCGGCCCCGCCATCCCGTTGCCGCCGTCGACTACGACTCGCAGAGGTTTGATCGCTTGGGCGTCGATGAATCCGAGAGCCGCGCGCTGAAAGTCCTCATACAGCGAGACCTCCTCGACCTGGCCGCCCCCCTGGGCCTCGCCGAATCCTGCCTCGATCGTCTCACGGACCTCCTGGATCCCGGTGTAGCCCGAGAGCGGAATCGCGCCTCGTCCCACGAGCTTGGCGCCCGTGTAGGGCTTGGGATTGTGCGAGGCGGTGCACATCAGCCCGCCATCGAGATCCTGCGACCCCACCAGGTAGTAGAGCATCTCGGTGCCGATCTGGCCCCCGTCCAGAACGGTTGCGCCCTCGCTGCACATGCCCTTCCGGTATGCAGCGGCCATCTCAGGGGCGGTCAGACGCATGTCCCGGCCAAGACCGAGGCGAAGCTGGGAGGTCGTCTTGCCCTCGTGTTCGGCGACGACCCTTGCGAAGGCCCGGCCGATCAGCTGCGCCGCTTCGGGGTCGATCTCGTCGCCCGCCAGCCCGCGGATGTCGTACGCCTTGAAGATCTCCGGTGCCAGCGCTGTGCCCATCTGCCCTGATCCTAGCCCGGCCGGCAACGATAATCCCGCAGCCGTGCCCACCGATCGACCTACTGTCGCAATCCTGTGCGGGGGCCGGGGCACTCGCCTGCTGGAGGCGGCGCCCGCTCTCCCCAAGCCGCTGGTCGAGATCGGTGGCCGCCCGATCCTGTGGCACGTCATGCAGATCTACCTCGCGCAGGGGTTCCGGAGTTTCCTGCTGCTGACAGGCCACCGCGCCGAGCAGGTGCAGGACTACGTCGAGGCGCAGAGCTGGCCTGAGGGGACAAAGGCCCGGTGCCTGTACACCGGGGAGCACACCCCGACAGGCGGGCGTCTCCTCCAATCAGCCGCGGTTCTGGGAGGCGAGCGGTTCTGCGCGACGTACGCGGACGGCGTTGCCGATATCGATCTTGCTGCGCTTCTCGCCTGGCATCACGGTCACGGCGCCGTTGCGACGATGACTGTCGTCCGGCCCCGGCTCCAATTCGGCGTCGCCGACCTGAACGGTGACGGGCTCGTGCGGGGCTTTGTCGAGAAGCCCCGTAGCGAGCATTGGGTCAACGGCGGGTTCTTCTGCTTCGAACCGTCAGTGCTCGACTCGCTCGAGCCAGACAGTTCGCTCGAGCAGGACACGCTTGCCGGGCTGGCCCGCGCCGGGCGACTTCGAGCCTTCCGTCACGACGGCTTCTGGGACTGCCTGGACACCTATAAGGATGCGATCGAGCTGGGTGATCTGTGGGCCGCGGGGAAGGCTCCGTGGAAGCTATGGGGCTAGATCTGACCGGGAGGTCGGTGCTGGTCACCGGCGGGTATGGCCTGATCGGCTCGTGGCTGATCAAGGCGTTACTCGACGGTGGAGCGCGGGTCGTGGCGCTGCGGCGCGACGAGCCGGCGGTCTCGTCGCTGGCTCTGCTCGGACTTGCGGGCAGTGTCGACGTCGTCAGCGGCGACATCTGCGAGCACGGCCTCGTCGTGCGAGCGCTCAGCGAATACGAGGTCGAGAGCGTCTTCCATCTGGCCGCGCAGACGCTCGTCGGGACCGCTGTGAGCTCTCCGGCGGCGACGTTTGAGACCAACATCCGCGGCACCTGGACGGTGCTGGAAGCCTGCAGGCTCACGGGGGTGCAGCGCGTCGTCGTCGCCTCCTCGGACAAGGCGTACGGTCGCAGCGAGGCGCTGCCATATCGAGAAAGCCAGCCGCTTGATCCGATCTACCCCTACGACGTCTCGAAAGCGGCCTGCGATCTGCTGGCGCGGTCCTACTGGCATACGTTTGAGCTTCCGGTCGCAGTGACGCGCCTGGCCAACGTGTACGGAGGGGCGGACGTCAACCGCTCGCGGCTCGTGCCCGAGGCGGTGTGCGCGGCGCTAGCGGGCAGGCCCCCGGTGATTCGCTCAGACGGGTCGCCCGAGCGCGATTTCCTCTACGTCGAGGATGCTGTCCGCGCGTACCTTGCCGTCTGGGCCCTGCTCGGCCGTGGCAGCGCGCGGGGAGAGGCCTTCAATGCCGGTGGTGGTCAGCCGCACTGCGTGCTCGATGTGGTCAGGGCTATCTGCCGGCTCGCGGGAAGCTCGGCGGAGCCTGACGTCCGCGGCAGCGGAGTACCGCACGGGGAAATCGACCGGCAGTGGGTCGACTTCTCGAAGCTCAGGGAGCTGACCGGCTGGGAGCCGCAGGTCTCGCTGGAGGAGGGGCTGGCGCGGACGGTGCAGTGGTACGGAGCGCACCCAGAGACCTGGATGTCCTCCTAGAGCTCCGGGTGGCGCGGGACTGCCGGCTCGAGGCTCCTAGACTCTCTCGGCATGTCCGGGCATTCCAAATGGCATTCGATCAAGCACAAGAAGGCGCTCGTCGACGCGCGGCGCGGCCAGCACTTCACGAAGCTCGCGCGCGCGGTCACGATCGCCGCTCGTGAAGGCGGCGGCGACCCCGACGGCAACCCATCGCTGGCGCTGGCCGTCCAGAAGGCTCGGGACGCCTCGATGCCCAAGGACAACATCGAGCGGGCGATCGCGAAGGGGACCGGCGAGGGAGTTGACTCCGACAACATTGAGAGCGTCATCTATGAGGGCTATGGCCCCGGCGGCGTGGCGCTGCTGATTGAGGCGCTGACCGACAACCGCAATCGCACCAGCGCTGACGTCCGCCACGCGTTTACGAAGTACGGCGGCAACCTCGGCGAGCCTGGATCCGTGGCATACCTGTTCGACAAGCGCGGCGTGATCGTGGTCGACGCCGGACGCTACGACGAGGATGACCTGATCGCGGCGATCGACGCCGGCGCGCAGGACATCGCGCTCGACGAGGACGTCTTCGAGGTGGTTACCGAGCCGTCGGACCTCACCCGAGTTCGCGAAGCCCTCGTTCAGGCGGGCGTCGAGGTCGATAGTGCCGATCTCACGCAGCGGCCAAGGACACGAGTACCGGTCGATGAGGCGCACGCCTCGAAGCTGATGAAGCTGATCGACGCGCTCGAGGAGTCGGAGGACGTTGGCGCCGTCCATGGGAACTTCGACGTGGACGCAGCAGTGCTCGAGCGGATCGCCGGCTGACCGCGCCCGCTACTCTCCTCCGCTCGATGAAGAAGACGCTTGCCATCCTCGCCCCGCTAGCGCTCGCCGCGACACTGTCGGCGTGTGGGAGCTCCACCGCTCCGGGCGTAGCGCTCGCGCCCGGCTCCGGGCTGACTCAGGTCCCGATCGTGACCGTTCCGAAGCCGCCTCCCGCGCTCTCGAAGAAGCCCGTTGTGGTCGTGCCAACTACGCCGGCCCCGACCCAATTGGTTGTCAAGGACCTGATCGCAGGCACCGGCAATACCGCACAGGCGGGAAGCACGGTCACGGTCAACTACGTCGGCGCCCTCTATAAAGGGGGCATTGAGTTCGACTCCTCGTGGAAGCGCAACCAGCCGTTCACGACGCCGCTCAGCCCCACCAGCGTGATCCCGGGATGGGTGCAAGGTCTCGCGGGAATGAAGGTCGGCGGCCGCCGCGAGCTGATCATTCCGCCGGCGTTGGGATACGGCAAGGCTGGAAGCCCGCCGACGATCCCGCCGAATTCGACGCTCATCTTCGTAGTCGACCTGTTGTCGGTCCGCTAGCGCGGCCGTCTTCTGGTGTGCCTGCGCGCGGGTGCCTTGCGGGCCCGAGCTCGCCTCGGGGCGGCTTGCGGGCGCTCGTCTGGTTGGTCTGTGCGCCGATCGCCTTCCGGCAAGCGGCGAGCCCGGTAGAGCGCGACCGGATCGGGCACCCCCTTCAGCCTGTGCCTCCCCGCGAACGACCACGAGAACTGCTCGGGGACGGCATCGCGTATCTCCTCGGTGCACAGGACGCTCCCCGGCCGCGCGATGCCGGTCACGCGGCTCGCGAGGTTCACGCCGTGGCCGTAGAGGTCTCCTGAGTGCATCAGCGTTGGCCCGAGCGCGACCCCGGCCCGCACGGCGGGTAGCTCCTCGGCTTCCACCGCTGCGATCAACGACAGCGCGACATCCACCATCGAGCCGGGCTCGGTGCTGGAGAACATCGCCGCGTCGCCGATCGTCTTGACGAGCCTCACCGGCGGCTCGGTCACGTCCGTGGCGAGCGCAGCCAACCGTCCCACCACCGACCCCAACTCCTGGGCCTCGAGCTCGGCTCCCAGCCGAGTGAAGCCGACCATATCCGCGAAGCAGACCGTGAGCTGCTGCTCCTCGGCGAGGGCACCGCGCTCGCGTTCCGTGGCGCCGAGCACCCCCCTGCGCACAATGTCGCGCAGGTGCGCGTGATAAGCGGCAATCAGCGCAGGCTCGAGATTCGGCGCGAGGCGCTGCGCAAGTGCGGCGAACCGCGTCGCTACATCCCGCTCGCTGTCACCGGGCCGCAGGTACGCATGGGCGAAAGCGGCCACCGTGGTGGCGGCGACCCGTGCCATCGCCTCGCCCACGACCCGGTTGATCTCCTCGATCGACGCCTCGGAGAAGCCCGCTTGGAGGGCCACCAGCAGCGCCGTTGCGGCCTCGACGTCATGTTCACCGAACACCCGGTCGTGCGGCGCTGGTTCAGGAAGCCCGAGCAGCCGGCGCAGGCGAAGGAGGAAGGCGACGTCGAGGCCCGAGCGCTCCTGTACGTCGGCAGCGGTGTAGATGCCTCCGAGGATCCGCTCCACGGGAAGCAGCGCGAGACGGTCCTCGGCAATTGCCCGGCGTAGCTGATCCAGGGTGAAGCCGTCGGCGGACAGGGAGGCGAGGAGGTCCGCTCGTGCAGCGCGCTCCTCACCCTCGAGTCCGTCGAGTAGTCCGGCGGCGGCGAAGTCCATGCCGGGATAGTCTCAATCATCCTGGGCTCGGCTCTCCTGCTGGGAGGCGATCAGCTACCATCGACCGCCCTCGCGGTGCCGTTCCGGCAATCGTGTGTCCTCGCCGGCGAATACGTCCTCGCCCGCCTAATGTCACTTCAAATGCTCTCGATCTTGATGCCCGTATATAACGAGCGCGAGCGCGTTGAGCGCGCGATCGCCGAGGTGCTCGCGACCGAGCTTCCGACCGAGTTCGAGCTGATCGTGGTCGACGACGGCTCGACCGACGGCACCAGGGAGATTCTGCGCGGGGGGGACTGGGACGGTCACGTACGGCTGATTGAGCACCCAGAGAACAGGGGCAAGGGAGCTGCGATCCAGACCGCGCTCGAGCAGGCCCGGGGCGACTACTCGGCGATCTTCGACGCCGACCTCGAGTACGACCCGAGCGACCTCGGGCTCCTGATGCCGCCGCTCCTGGATGGGCGAACGAACGCGTCTTTCGGCGTGCGCGCCTTCGACGGGTACACCAGCCACTCGTTCCTGTTCGTGCTCGGCAACAAGGGCGTGACGCTGGCGTGCAACGTCCTCTTCAACGTCTACCTGCACGACATCATGACCTGCCACAAGATGATCCGCACCGACATCTTCCGCAGCTTGCCGCTGCGCTCTGCCGGGTTCGCAATCGAGCCAGAGATCACCGCCAGATTGGTGCAAAGGGGCGAGCGAATCTTCGAGGTCCCGGTCCACTACCGGGCTCGTGCCACCAACGAGGGTAAGAAGCTCACCGCGCTTGACGGGTTCCGGGTGGTGGCCACGCTGCTGCGCTGCAGGTTCTCACGGACGTGAATGTGCCGGCGGCGCGTCGCCAGCCCGCCACGGAGAGCCCATCGCGCGAGACCGCCGGTCCACCGGGCATCGGCGCTCGCCCTCGCGGAGCGCTCCGCTCGCCATTGCTGATAGCCGGAGTGGCGTGCGCCGCGCTGGCGGCTCTCTCTGCCTTGCTGCCAACCGTCCCGAGCTATGACCCCTGGTCGTGGATCGTGTGGGGGCGTGAGGTGGTCGACCCGCATCTGAGCTTCGCCGTCGGCGGCGGTCCATCCTGGAAGCCGCTGCCGGTCGTATTCACCGCGGTATACGGGCTGTTTGGGGGGGCCTCGCCGACACTGTGGGTGATCACCGCCCGGGCGGGAGGGCTGCTCGCGGTGGTGGCGGCGTACCGGCTTGCGGCGCGGCTGGTTCGCGGGGACCCGGGAGGCGAGTCCTTCGCGCCAATCGCTGCCGGTCTGATCGCCGCGGCCTGCCTGCTCATGACCCGGTTCTCGTTCTACGACATGTTCCGCGGAACCTCCGAGCCGATCCTGCTGGCGGCGTCGCTGTGGGCGATCGACCGCCACCTGGACGGGCGCCGCGGCTCGGCGTTCGTTCTGGGAGTCGTGGCCTCGCTGGTCCGCCCGGAGGCGTGGCCGTTCGTGATCGCCTACGGCGGCTGGCTGTGGTTCACGACACAACGGTTGCGAGCGCTCGTCGCGGTTGGGTTGCTGTCGATCCCGGTCCTGTGGTTCGTCCCGCCGTGGATCGGCTCCGGGCAGCCGCTACTGGCGGCCACGCACGCCAAGGCATACAACGGGCACCTCGGCAGCCACCCGCTGTTGACTGTGCTCTCGCGCGGAGTCGACCTACAGACCATCTCGGTGCTCCTCGCCGGTGTGCTTGGGGTCGCACTGGCGTGGTGGCGCCGTCGCGATCGGGTGACGCTCGCGCTTGCCGGGGGGGCAGCGGTGTGGTGGGTGATAGTCGTCGGGATGACGCTCGATGGCTATCCGGGGCTCGAACGCTTCTTCCTTCCCGCCGCCGCCGTGACGTGCGTGCTTGCCGGGGTCGGGGTGGTGCGGGTCGCCGCGATCGCCGGGGCGGGCCGCAATCTCACCGCTTCGCTGTCGGTGGCGGTGGTGGGCCTGCTCACATTGTCGGCCCCGGTTGCTCTCGGCCGCTTCGACGTTGCTGCCCAGAGGCGGACCGCGGCTGGCGCGGCGACTCGTCTGCACCAGCTTTCGGCAGCCGTCGCCGCAGTGGGTGGCCACGATGGGGTGTATCCGTGCCACACGAGCTTCGCCTCGGTCAACCACAGCGTCCAAACCGCGCTCGCTTGGCAGCTGCACGTGACACTCGGGCGCGTCGGAACGAGCATGCGCCACCAGGGCGTGATGTTCGTAGGCCCGCAGGACTCGATCGACGGCGTGAGGCCTCGGGTCAGCCCGAAGCTGACCCAGGTCCAGCTGATCGCTCACGTGGGCGTCTGGCGGGTCTACCGGGTGACTGCTCCCGGGGCGAACACCCGCTGCGTCGGCGCGTAGCGGTCGCAAGGCGCGGCAGGCGTCCGACCGCGAACGCAGAATGGTGTCCGATGATCGTGCTCGGCATCGACCCCGGCACCGCCAGCACGGGCTATGGCGTGGTGCGGAGCGCCGGCTCCCGGCTCAACGCCCTCGCCGAAGGTGTGATCCGGACCGCAGCCGGCGTCCCGCTCGAGCGCCGGCTGGCTGACATCCATGCCCGGGTGGGCGAGCTGCTCGACGAGCACAGCCCCGACGCGATCGCGATCGAGGAGCTCTACTTCGGCACCAACGCCCGAACGGCGTTCGCCGTCGGACAGGCTCGTGGCGTTGTCCTGCTTGCGGCCGGGCAGCGCGGCGTACCCGCACGTTCGTTCACGCCCCAGCAGGTAAAGGGCGCGGTGTGCGGCAGCGGGCGCGCCGACAAGGACCAGGTCGGCCACATGGTCACGCGGCTGCTGGCGATGAGCACCCCGCCCGCCGCCGATCACGCGGCCGACGCGCTTGCCGTTGCGATCTGCGCCGTGAACCGGGCGCCGCTGGCGAGCGCGCTCGCGCAGGCAGGAGCTCCGGCGTGATCGCGCTCGTCTCCGGGACTGTCGCGGTGCGTCGCAGCGACCACGTTGTGGTCGAGTGCGGAGGCGTTGGCTACCGGCTCGCCGTCTCGACTCAGACGCTCAGGCAGGTGCCGGCGGTCGGAAACGAGGTGCTCCTGCACACCCATCTGGTGGTCCGGGATGACGCGCTGTCGCTCTACGGGTTTGCCAGCGAGGAGGAGCGCGAGCTGTTCCTGATGCTCCTCAGCGTTCAGTCTGTCGGCCCGAAGGTGGCGCTGGCGATCCTGTCGGGAGGCCCGCCGCGGGAGCTGCTGGCGGCGCTGGCCGCCGGCGACAGCGCCCGTTTTCAGGCGGTGCCGGGGATCGGCAAGCGAACTGCGGAGCGGATCATCGTCGAGCTGCGCGAGAAGGTCGGCGTGTCGGTGCCCATGCCGACTATCTCGGTGAGCCGCTCCGAGGATCCCCGGTCGCTGGCCCGCGAAGCGCTCCTCGGGCTCGGGTACACCGCGCTCGAGGCTGACGAGCTGCTCGACGGCGCCGAGGGCGAGCAGCCCGAAGAGCTGATCGCCCACGCTCTGAGGATGGCGCGGAGATGAGCTCGCTGAGCGACAAGCCTCGGGTCCAGTCTCCGGAGGCGCTCGGCGACGAGGACCTCGACCGTTCGCTGCGCCCACGGAGGCTGGCGGACTTCATCGGGCAGGAGTTCGTCAAGGATCAGATGGCGGTATCGATCGCAGCGGCCCAGAGCCGCGGCGAAGCGCTCGACCATGTGCTGCTGGCGGGGCCTCCAGGCCTCGGGAAGACCTCGCTGGCCCAGATTGTCGCCGCTGAGCTCGGCGTTCCGTTCGTACAGACCGCCGGCCCCGCGCTCGAGCGAAAGGGCGATATCGCCGCCTTTCTGACCGCGCTCGAGCCCCGTGCGGTGTTCTTCGTGGATGAGATCCACAGACTCCCGCGCGCCCTCGAGGAGACGTTCTATCCCGCGATGGAGGACGGCTGTCTGCCGATCACCGTCGGTCAGGGCGCTGGTGCCCGCGTGGTGACGCTCGATCTGCCGCCCTTCACGCTGATCGGCGCGACCACCAGAGCGGGGCTTCTGACGACGCCGCTGCGCGACCGTTTCGGGATCCAGCACCGCCTCGAGCATTACGACACCGGCGATCTCGCGAGCATCGTCCGCCGCTCGGCGAGGCTGCTCGAAGTGGCTATCGAGGAGGCCGGCGCGAGGGCGATCGCGCAGCGCAGCCGCGGCACGCCCCGGGTCGCCAACCGCCTACTCAAGCGGGTCCGTGACTACGCGGAAGTCCGGGGCGGAGGGGTCGTCAACGCATCCGTTGCGCTCGGGGCTCTCGACCTACTCGAGGTCGACCAGGAGGGGCTCGACCGGCTTGATCGGGAGATCCTCCGCACGATCTGCGAGAAGTTCGCCGGTGGCCCTGTTGGCCTGTCGACGCTCGCCGTCGCCGTCGGGGAGGAGCAGGACACGATCGAGGATGTGTACGAGCCGTATCTGCTCCAGCGCGGGCTGATCGAGCGCACACCACGCGGGCGTGCCGCGACCAAGCGGGCATTCCTTCACCTCGGGCTTGACCCGCCCGGACCGCTCGCGCTGCTGTGATACCCGACCCAGCCGCCAGGCTATTCTCAGAAAGGATGTCTCGCGAGTACTACTTCATCTGCCCGAACTGCGGTCATCGGTCGATGGCGACCGATCGGACCGCCGGCTTCAGGCGTGACGCGCGAGGGTGTGAGAGGTGCGGATTCGCCTATCTGTTCGAGCTGCTCGATGACTACTACCCTGCGCCGAACGCCGCCTTCTTCGCCTGCGACGCAGACGGCCGGATCGTCAACTGCGGCCGCGGCTCGTTTGAGCTGACCGGCCTGAAGACCGAGCAGGCGATTGGACAGCCGATTCGCGAGGTGCTCGGCCTGCACTTCGATGATGGGACCGACCATGTCGGCACGGCGCTCGAATGGGAGGTCCGGGTGCAGGGCAAGCCGGTGATCGTCAACGCGTTTCCGGATCAGCCGGCGCACGCCGTAGCGGACATCTTTCCCGCCTACGATGACGATGAGGGCGGACTACTGGTGGTGCTGACCCCCAGCAACCATCGCTGAAGGCTCATCCAGATCAAGCGAAACCGATGACTGACCGCCAGAGAAACTGGTTCATCCTGCTCCTGGTGGCCGGGCTGCTCGCGGCTTCGGCCATCGGCATCACCCAGTTGAAGACGGTGCTGGGTCTCGACCTGAAGGGCGGGGTCGAGCTGATCTACCAGGCCGAACCTTCCCCGCAGACCCCCAAGGTCACCCAGGCGGCAGTCCAGCGTGCAGTTGACGACATCCGCGGCCGCGTGGACACGCTCGGCGTCAGCG